>NZ_JUOS01000087.1 GCF_001075875.1 Streptococcus oralis | reverse complement strand
ACTGCGTCTTGCTCGACAATCCAAAGACAATTGAGAGGCTAGGACTTTTGTCCCAGCCTCATTTTTGATATCTAGATGTCATGAAGTTTCTTCTTTTACGAAGGTGAACCCTTCTCCTAAAATTTCGTGTGCTTCAGTGATGGTAATAAAGGCCATCGGATCCACGGTATGTATCATTTCTTTCATCTTAATCATTTCATTTCTTGCTACAATACAGTAAATAATTTTCAAATCTTTTTGACTGTAGTAGCCTTGCCCAGAAATGAAGGTGACACCTCTACCGAGCTCTTCATTGATTTTATCAGCTAACTCCATAGGCTTTTGGGTGATGATCATAAATCCTTTACCAGCATATCCGCCTTCACCAATCAAGTCAATAACTCTAGAGACGATGAAGTCAAATAAAAGTGTATAGGTTACGAGACGAAGGTCTTGGAAAATAATTAAAATGAGCATTAGGATAAGGAAGTCTAGTGCAAAGAGTAATTTTCCAACGGAGATATTGGTGTACTTGTTGAGAATTCGAGCGACGATATCTGTTCCACCAGTGGTACCACCAGCATTGAAGATAACACCTAGACCAAGTCCCAAAAGAACACCCGCAACCAAGGCAACGATAACCAAATCTCCTTCAAGATTAAAGTGGAGAGGAATCTTTTCAAAGATTGCTAACCAAATGGATAAGGAAATAGTACCAAGCAGGCTACTGTATAGGGTCTTTGCACCAAATATTTTCCAGGCTAGAATGAATAATGGGATATTGATGATGAGGTTCATCACGGAGATAGGGATGTTAAAGAGATAATAGGTAATCAAGGTGATTCCCGTTGCTCCACCCTCGAATAAGTGGTGGGGCACAACAAAATACGTGAGTCCGAAGGCATAAATGGCAGCTCCGAATATTATGGTTAAAATAGATTTGATATGCCGTAGCATTGAACGCACCTCCCATTTTTATTTGAGTCTATAGCAGTAACAGCCCACAAGTATACAAGATTTTATTTGATTTTCATGGACTGAATTTTTTCAGGGTCGGGTGTGACACGGAGGGTCTTTTGCCCAGTATAGGTGACAAAACCAGGTTTTCCACCAGTTGGTTTGTTGAGTTTTTTTACCTCAATCATATCTACTTGAACCAGGTTGGAGAGACGTCCCTTAGAGAAGTAGGCTGCAAGTTCTGCTGCGTCTGTTTTAACCTCATCAGTAGGATTGAGATTGCCAGAGATAACAACGTGACTTCCAGGGATGTCCTTAGCGTGGAACCAGAGTTCTTCTTTACGGGCCATTTTAAAGGTTAATTCCTCGTTTTGTAGGTTATTGCGCCCCACGTAGATGATCGTTTTTCCATCACTAGCTAGATACTGCTCTGGTTTCTGTCGTTTCTGGATTTTTTCCCTTTGTCTTCGACGGATAAATCCTGTTTGGATTAATTCTTCTCTAATTTCAGCAATTTCATCGAGTCCGGCTTGATTGAGTACCGTTTCGACACTTTCTAGATAGAGAATGGTTGCCTTGGTTTCTTCAATCAGGTCAGTCAAGTATTTAACAGCTTCTTTTAATTTCTGATAGCGTTTGAAGTAGCGTTGAGCATTTTGGTTTGGCGTTAAAGCCTTATCAAGTGCAATCGTGATAGGCTGATTGGTGTAGTAGTTTTCCAAAATGACTTGATCTTGGTCATTGGGAACTTGATGGAGGAAAGTGGTTAGTAACTCACCTTTTTGACGAAATTCTTCTGCATTTTCGGTAGCCAGAAGTTCTTTTTCCTGTTTCTTTAGTTTTTGACGATTCTTTTGTAGTTCGTTTTCGACGCGACGTATGAGTTCGCTAGCCTGCTGTTTGACACGATCACGTTCGGCTTTATCCTTATAATAGATATCAAGTAATTGTGAAAGACTGTCAAAATTCTCCGCTGTTTTACTAGAAAAAGGCACACAAGAAAAGGATTTATCTGTTAGGCAAGGTTTGGTTTCTTGTCCAAAGAAGTTCCGGAAAGTGGCTAGTTTATCATTAAGCAGTTGTCTTTCTAACTCGGTTGCTGTATCTCTTCCCAAACCTTGAAAGAGGATTTGAAGGTTTTTAGCTGTCAATTCTTGAGTTTGAAGAATTTCAAAGAGTTTTTCATCCTTGATGCTAAAAGGATTCAGAGTCTCTGTACTTGGAGGAGCGATATAAGTAGCACCTGGTAATAAAGTACGGTAGCTATTTTGAGAGAAACCGATATGCTTGATAACTTCAAGAATTTTGTGACTAGACTGATCTACAAGGAGAATATTGCTATGTTTGCCCATAATCTCGATGATGAGTGTAGCCTGGATATGGTCCCCAATCTCGTTTTTATTGGAAACCGTGATTTCCACGATACGATCGTTTTCAATTTGCTCGATTGACTCAATAACTGCTCCTTGAAGATACTTTCTCAATACCATAATAAAAGTAGATGGCTGAGCAGGGTTTTCAAAGGTGGACTCTGTTAACTGGATGCGTCCAAAAACTGGATGGGCAGACAGGAGCAAACGATGACTTTTACGATTGCTACGGATTTGCAGGACCAATTCTTGGTCAAAGGGTTGATTAATCTTTTGGATGCGACCATTTAGTAGTTCAGTTCGCAATTCCTCAACCATGTGGTGTAAAAAAAATCCATCAAATGACATGATTCTCTCCTCGTGAATGTATTCCATAGTATTATATCAAAAAGGTAGAATAAAATCATAGAAATGTGATATAATAAAGCCAAGTAAAGAGAATCGAGAAGCACATGTATATTGAAATGGTAGATGAAACTGGACAAGTTTCAAAAGAAATTTTAGAACAAACACAGGAAATTTTAGAATTTGCTGCAAAAAAAATTGGAAAAGAAGACAAGGAAATGGCGGTCACATTTGTGACCAACGAACGAAGCCATGAACTCAATCTAGAGTTTCGTGATACCGATCGTCCGACAGATGTCATTAGCCTTGAGTATAAGCCAGAGTTGGAAATTGCCTTTGACGAAGAAGATTTACTTGAAAATCCAGAATTAGCAGAGATGATGTCTGAGTTTGATGCCTATATCGGTGAGCTTTTCATTTCCATTGATAAGGCACATGAGCAAGCTGAGGAGTACGGTCATAGTTTTGAGCGTGAGATGGGCTTCTTGGCAGTGCACGGCTTTTTACACATTAACGGCTATGATCACTACACTCCCGAAGAAGAAGCGGAGATGTTCGGTTTACAAGAAGAAATTTTGACAGCCTATGGACTCACAAGACAATAAACGAAAATGGAAAAATCGTGACCTAATATCCAGTTTAGAATTTGCCATTACAGGGATTTTGACTGCAATTGAGGAAGAACGTAATATGAGAAAGCATGCAGCGACAGCTCTTGTAGTTGTTCTTGCAGGTTTTGTTTTTCAGGTGTCACGAATCGAATGGTTATTTCTACTTATGAGCATTTTCATGGTGGTAGCTTTTGAGATTATTAATTCAGCTATTGAAAATGTAGTAGATTTGGCTAGTCACTATCACTTTTCTATGTTGGCAAAAAAAGCTAAAGACATGGCGGCTGGTGCCGTGCTTGTGGTTTCTCTTTTTGCGGCTTTGACAGGTGCACTCATCTTTCTCCCACGGATTTGGGATTTATTATTTTAAACAGTAAGAGGAAATTATGACATTTAAATCAGGCTTTGTAGCTATTTTAGGACGTCCAAATGTAGGGAAGTCAACTTTTTTAAATCACGTTATGGGGCAAAAGATTGCTATCATGAGTGATAAGGCGCAGACAACGCGCAATAAAATCATGGGGATTTACACCACTGATAAGGAGCAAATTGTCTTTATCGATACACCAGGTATTCACAAGCCTAAGACAGCGCTCGGAGATTTTATGGTAGAGTCTGCCTATAGCACCCTTCGTGAAGTGGACACCGTACTTTTCATGGTGCCAGCAGATGAGGCTCGAGGTAAGGGTGATGATATGATTATCGAACGACTCAAGGCTGCTAAGGTTCCTGTAATTTTGGTGGTCAATAAGATTGACAAGGTTCATCCAGACCAGCTTTTGTCTCAGATTGATGATTTCCGTAACCAGATGGATTTCAAGGAAATTGTTCCTATTTCAGCCCTTCAGGGAAATAACGTTTCTCGTCTAGTCGATATTCTCAGTGAAAATCTTGAGGAAGGTTTCCAATATTTCCCTGCGGATCAAATTACTGACCATCCAGAACGATTCTTGGTTTCTGAGATGATTCGTGAAAAGGTCTTACACTTAACTCGTGAAGAAATTCCACACTCAGTTGCAGTAGTGGTGGACTCAATGAAAAGAGACGAGGATACAGACAAGGTTCATATTCGAGCAACTATCATGGTCGAGCGGGACAGTCAAAAAGGGATTGTCATCGGTAAAGGTGGTGCCATGCTCAAGAAAATTGGGACTATGGCCCGTCGTGATATCGAGCTTATGCTAGGGGACAAGGTTTTCCTAGAAACTTGGGTCAAGGTTAAGAAAAACTGGCGAGATAAGAAGCTAGATTTGGCTGACTTTGGCTATAACGAAAAAGAATATTAAGAAGAGGTGGGCAGTAGCCTGCTTCTTGTTTTTAGAGAAGGAGGAGTTATGCCTGAATTACCTGAAGTCGAAACGGTTCGACAAGGTCTTGAAAAACTGATTCTAGGGAAGAAGATTTCGAGTATAGAAATTCGCTATCCCAAGATGATTAAGACAGATTTGGACGAGTTTCAAAATGAAGTGCCTGGTCAAGAGATTCAATCGATGGGGCGCCGTGGCAAGTATTTACTTTTCTACCTGACAGATAAGGTCTTGATTTCTCATCTAAGGATGGAAGGCAAGTATTTTTATTACCCAACCAATGTTCCTGAGCGTAAGCATGCTCATATTTTTATCCAGTTTGAAGATGGTGGTACTTTGGTGTACGAGGATGTACGCAAGTTTGGAACTATGGAATTGCTTGCTCCTGAACTCTTAGATGCTTACTTTGTATCTAAAAAGCTTGGACCAGAACCTACTGAACAGGATTTTGACTTAGAGAATTTTATAGCTGCCCTGAAGAAATCTAAAAAACCTATCAAATCGCATCTTCTCGACCAGACTCTCGTTGCAGGATTGGGTAATATCTACGTGTATGAAGTTCTCTGGAGGGCCAAGGTTCATCCAGCTAGTCCTTCTCAGAGTTTGACAAGAGCTGAAGCGACAGCTATTCATGAACAGACCATTGCAGTCTTGGGGCAGGCTGTTGAGAAAGGCGGTTCAACCATTCGCACCTATACCAATGCATTTGGCGAAGATGGGACCATGCAAGACTTTCATCAAGTCTATGATAAAGCTGGACAAGCTTGTTCACGTTGTGGATCCATTATCGAAAAAATTCAACTCGGTGGTCGTGGAACCCATTTTTGCCCAAAATGTCAAAGGAGAAAGTGATGGGAAAAATTATCGGAATCACTGGTGGTATTGCATCCGGGAAGTCCACCGTCACAAATTTTCTAAGACAAAAAGGGTTTGAAGTGGTAGATGCGGATGCGCTTGTTCACCAACTTCAAAAACCTGGTGGTCGCCTTTTTCAGATTTTAGTAGAGCATTTCGGTGAAAAAGTCCTTCTAGAAGATGGGGGGCTGGATCGTCCATTACTTGCCAGTCTGATCTTTTCTAACTCTGAGGAGAGAGAATGGTCTAAAGAAACTCAAGGACAAATCATCCGTGAAGAATTGGGCTCTTTGAGAGACAAGTTCAGTGAAATAGAAGAACTATTTTTTATGGATATTCCATTGCTTTTTGAACAGGACTATGCTTCATGGTTCGATGAAACTTGGCTAGTTTATGTAAGCCGAGATACCCAGCTGGATCGCTTAATGAACCGTGATCAGTTATCCAAAGAGTCAGCTGAAACTCGTTTAGCTTCACAGTGGCCTTTAGAAGAAAAGAAGAAATTTGCTACCTATATATTAGACAATAATGGCAGTCGAGAGCAGCTTTTGAGTCAAGTAGTGACCTTACTTGAAGGAGGCGATGCCCATGCAAAAGATTAGTTGGAAGGATAATCTTCGTATTGCTTGGTTTGGTTGCTTTTTAACAGGAGCCAGCATTTCTCTCGTTGTTCCTTTCATGCCTATTTTTGTGGAACAGTTAGGAGTTAAAGGGGATCAAGTTGCCTTTTATTCAGGTTTAGCTATATCTGTTTCTGCAATTTCTGCAGCCTTTGTATCACCAATTTGGGGAATATTAGCAGACAAGTATGGTCGAAAACCTATGATGATTCGTGCAGGGCTAGCCATGACCATTACCATGGGCGGTTTAGCTTTCGTTCCAAATTTTTTCTGGCTCTTGTTCTTACGATTCCTTAATGGAGTTTTTACAGGATTTGTTCCAAATGCAACAGCCTTGATTGCTAGTCAAGTACCCAAAGATAGGTCTGGATACGCTCTAGGGACTTTATCAACTGGTGTTGTCGCTGGAACTTTGACTGGCCCCTTTGTCGGTGGACTCATTGCCGAAATTTTTGGCATTCGAAATGTCTTTTTATTAGTTGGTAGTTTCCTATTTTTGGCTGCTTTCTTAACCATTCTTTTTATCAAAGAAAAATTCCAACCAGTATCGAAAGAAAAAGCCCTTCCCACAAGAGAACTTTTTACCTCTGTCAAATACCCTTTTATCCTGTTGAATCTATTTCTAACTAGTTTTGTGATTCAATTTGCCGCCCAATCTATCGGTCCCATCCTTGCCCTTTATGTACGAGATTTGGGACAGAAAGAGAATCTTCTTTTTGTCTCTGGTTTGATTGTATCCAGTATGGGATTTTCAAGTATGATGAGTGCAGGTATCATGGGTAAATTAGGTGATAAAGTGGGCAATCATCGACTCCTTGTCGTAGCTCAGGTATATTCAGTTTTCATATATCTATTATGTGCAAATGCGACTAGCCCATTCCAATTAGGCTTCTATCGTTTTCTATTTGGTCTGGGGACAGGAGCTCTGATCCCTGGTGTAAATGCACTCCTTAGCAAGATGACCCCCAAATCAGGCATTTCAAGGGTATTTGCCTTTAATCAAGTCTTCTTTTATCTAGGAGGAGTGATAGGTCCCTTAGCAGGATCAGCAGTAGCGGGACAATTTGGCTATCACTCAGTATTTTATGCAACAGCTCTTTGTGTAGCTCTCAGTTGTTTATTTAACCTTATCCAATTTAGAACATTATTAAAAGTGAAGGAAATCTAGTGCGAGTAAAAATCAATCTCAAATGCTCCTCTTGTGGCAGCATCAATTATCTAACCAGTAAGAACTCCAAAACCCATCCAGACAAGATAGAGGTCTTAAAGTATTGCCCAAAAGAAAGAAAAGTGACTCTACATCTTGAATCTAAGTAGAAATTATGGTAGAATAATAGGGATTTTAAGGAGTTTGATATGTATAACCTATTATTAACCATTTTATTAGTATTATCTGTTGTGATTGTGATTGCAATTTTCATGCAACCAACTAAAAACCAATCTAGCAATGTATTTGATGCCAGTGCAGGTGATTTGTTTGAACGTAGCAAAGCGCGTGGTTTTGAAGCTGTGATGCAACGTTTGACAGGAATTTTAGTCTTTTTCTGGCTAGCCATTGCCTTAGCATTGACGGTATTATCAAGTAGATAAGAAAATAATGGGCGAGACTAGGTCTTTGCCTATTTTTATTTTTAAAAGAAATAAGGTTTTACACCAAAAAGAAATTAATATAAATCTAGAAAGTAAACATGAAAGATAGAATAAAAGAATATTTACAAGAGAAGGGGAGTGTCACAGTTAATGACTTGGCCAGTGCTCTCGGGAAGGATGGTTCAAAGGACTTCCGTGAGTTAATCAAAACTCTTTCCTTGATGGAACGTAAGCACCAGATTCGCTTTGAAGAAGATGGTAGTTTAACCCTAGACCAGAAGAAAAAACATGAGATTACCCTAAAAGGAATTTTCCATGCCCATAAAAATGGGTTCGGTTTTGTAAGCCTTGAAGGCGAAGAAGACGATCTTTTTGTTGGGAAAAGTGATGTTAACTACGCCATTGATGGTGATACTGTTGAAGTTGTCATTAAGAAAGTTGCTGACCGTAACAAAGGAACTGCTGCAGAAGCAAAGATTATCGACATCCTAGAGCACAGTTTAACGACAGTTGTTGGGCAAATTATTCTCGATGAGGAAAAGCCTAAGTATGCAGGTTATATCCGTTCTAAAAACCAAAAAATAAGTCAACCGATTTATGTGAAAAAGCCATCTCTCAAACTAGAAGGGACAGAAGTACTCAAGGTCTTTATTGACAAGTACCCAA
Source organism: Streptococcus oralis (assembly GCF_001075875.1). Lineage (GTDB taxonomy): Bacteria > Bacillota > Bacilli > Lactobacillales > Streptococcaceae > Streptococcus > Streptococcus oralis_I. The sequence goes on along the minus strand of NZ_JUOS01000087.1, from coordinate 21,332 downwards.
GTAAGAAACATGACTTCTTTGTGGCGAGTGTCCTAGATGTGGTTGGACATTCAACAGATGCAGGAATTGACGTTCTTGAGGTCTTGGAATCAATGGATATTGTCTCAGAGTTTCCGGAGGCAGTTCTCAATGAAGCTGAAAGTGTACCTGATGCTCCATCCCAAAAGGACATGGAGGGGCGTCTGGACCTGAGAGATGAAATTACATTTACCATAGATGGAGCAGATGCTAAGGACTTGGACGACTCAGTTCACATCAAGTCCTTGAAGAATGGAAATTTTGAACTTGGAGTTCATATCGCGGATGTCTCTTACTATGTGACAGAGGGGTCTGCTCTTGATAAAGAAGCCCTCAATCGTGCGACCTCTGTCTATGTGACAGACCGTGTAGTTCCAATGCTACCAGAACGCCTTTCAAATGGTATTTGTTCCCTCAATCCTCAAGTAGATCGTTTGACCCAATCAGCTATCATGGAAATTGATAAACATGGTCGGGTTCGTAATTATACGATTACGCAGACAGTTATCAAGACAAGTTTCCGTATGACCTATAGCGATGTCAATGATATCCTAGCAGGTGATGAGGAGAAGAGAAAAGAATATAAGAAAATTGTTCCTAGCATTGAACTCTTGGCTAAGCTCCATGAAATTCTTGAAGGTATGCGGATTAAGCGTGGAGCTCTTAATTTTGATACCAATGAAGCTAAAATCTTGGTTGACAAACAAGGGAAACCAGTAGATATTGTTCTTCGTCATCGTGGGACTGCAGAACGTATGATTGAGTCCTTTATGCTGATGGCAAACGAAACAGTTGCTGAGCATTTCAGCAAGCTTGATTTACCTTTTATCTATCGTATCCATGAGGAACCTAAAGCTGAAAAAGTTCAGAAGTTTATTGATTATGCCTCTAGTTTTGGCTTGAGAATCTATGGGACTGCGAGTGAGATTAGTCAGGAAGCTCTTCAAGACATCATGAGTGCTGTTGAAGGTGAGCCTTATGCGGATGTTCTCTCTATGATGCTTCTGCGTTCTATGCAACAGGCTCGTTATTCTGAGCATAATCATGGTCACTATGGCCTAGCAGCGGACTATTACACTCACTTTACCAGTCCGATTCGCCGTTATCCGGACCTCTTGGTTCACCGAATGATTCGTGACTATGGACGTTCCAAGGAAATAGCAGAACATTTTGAACAGGTCATTCCAGAGATTGCGACCCAGTCTTCAAATCGTGAGCGCAGAGCTATTGAGGCAGAGCGTGAAGTTGAAGCCATGAAAAAAGCTGAATACATGGAAGAGTTTGTGGGTGAAGAGTATGATGCAGTCGTTTCAAGTATCGTCAAGTTTGGTCTTTTTGTTGAATTACCAAATACAGTCGAAGGCTTGATTCACATTACTAATTTACCTGAGTTCTATCATTTTAACGAACGTGATTTGACTCTTCGTGGGGAGAAATCAGGGATAACCTTCCGTGTGGGACAACAGATACGTATTCGTGTTGAAAGAGCCGATAAGATGACTGGTGAGATTGATTTCTCCTTTATTCCAAGTGAATTTGATGTCATTGAGAAAGGCTTGAAACATTCTGGCCGTAAGGATAGAGGTCGTCGTTCGGATAAGAAAGAAGACAAGAGAAAAGCTAGTCGCTCAAATGATAAGCGTAAGCATTCTTCAAAAGACAAGAAGAAAAAAAGTAAGAAACCTTTTTATAAGGAAGTAGCAAAGAAAGGAGCTAAGCATGGCAAAGGGCGAGGGAAAGGTCGTCGCGCAAAATAAAAAAGCGCACCACGACTATACTATCGTAGATACGCTAGAAGCAGGAATGGTCCTGACAGGAACTGAAATCAAGAGTGTTCGAGCAGCCCGCATCAATCTGAAAGATGGGTTTGCTCAGGTTAAGAATGGGGAAGTTTGGCTGAGCAATGTCCATATCGCTCCTTATGAGGAGGGCAACATCTGGAATCAGGAACCAGAACGTCGTCGTAAACTTCTCCTTCATAAAAAGCAAATCCAGAAATTGGAGCAAGAAACCAAAGGGACAGGGATGACTCTGGTTCCACTTAAAGTCTACATCAAAGACGGCTATGCCAAGCTTCTTTTAGGACTTGCTAAAGGAAAACATGACTACGATAAACGTGAGTCGATTAAACGTCGTGAGCAAGACCGAGACATTGCGCGTGTTATGAAAGCAGTTAACCATCGATAGAAAGAGTGAAGGAAATGGAAAAACTAGTTGCCTATAAACGAATGCCAGTATGGAATAAAGACACCATGCCTGAAGCTGTTCAAAGAAAACACAATACCAAGGTCGGAACCTGGGGCAAGATTACCGTATTAAAAGGGGCTCTTAAGTTTATTGAATTGACTGAGGAGGGAGAAGTTATAGCTGAGTACCTCTTTGAAGCGGGTGCTGATAATCCGATGGCGCAACCTCAAGCTTGGCACCGTGTAGAAGCTGCCACAGATGATGTGGAGTGGTATTTAGAATTTTATTGTAAGCCGGAAGATTATTTCCCTAAGAAATACAATACCAATCCAGTTCATTCGGAGGTTTTAGAAGCTATGCAGACGGTCAAGCCATGTAAGGCACTAGACCTAGGATGTGGTCAAGGAAGAAACGCCCTCTTTCTCGCTCAACATGGATTTGATGTCACAGCTGTAGATCAAAATGAGTTATCCCTTGAAATCTTGCAAAGTATCGTAGAGCAAGAAGATTTAGAGATGCCTGTCGGTCTCTACGATATCAATTCAGCTAGCATAGGACAAACTTACGATTTTATCGTATCGACAGTTGTACTCATGTTTTTACAAGCAGATCGTATTCCTGCTATAATTCAAAATATGCAAGAACAAACATCTATCGGTGGCTATAATTTGATCGTTTGTGCTATGGATACAGAGGATTATCCATGTTCTGTTAATTTCCCATTTACCTTCAAAGAGGGTGAGTTGGCAAATTACTACAAGGACTGGGAATTGATCAAGTATAATGAAAATCCTGGTCATTTGCACCGTCGTGATGAAAATGGCAATCGTATCCAACTACGCTTTGCAACTATGTTAGCTAAAAAAGTAAAATAAAAATCTTAAAACGAATAGCTATCCATTTCTATTCGTTTTTTCATATAAAGACTTGAGGGCCAATCAACTGAATTATGCTATACTAGATGTGTAGAAAATGCTTAAGACAATCTCTTAACCCATATTTCTATGAAGTTTATTCTAAGTAATTTTAAATTTTCCATACAACTAGTAAATTTTTAATAGGGAGGTAGCGATATGCCTAGTCTTTTAGTCGAACTTTTTGATCATCACACTATCGAGAAAAATGTTTATCAGACTTTTATTTGTGGTTGTGATGAGGTTTTATTTCTCTCCCTGAAAAAAATTGCAGAAGATGAAAGATTGGCCTTGAAACATTTTTTGCTGAATCAAGTTTCCCATGTAAAGCAAGTGCATTTTCGGCAAATAAGTCTAGATAAGATTACGGATGATTTGAATCTTTTCTTGACTAACTATGATTCAGTGACCTTAGATGTTTTTGGAGGAGATTCGATATTAGCTATTTTTCTGTATCAGTATGGTTTGGAAAAGCAATTACCGATTATTGCAATAGATATTGAGAAAGGAAAACAATTTAAATGGAAAATGGGTAAAGTGGAGAAGGAAGAGTTAGTGATTCCTAACCTAACCATTGAACAGTTGATGGCCTTAAGGGGTGGTAAACTCATCAAAGCGAAACAACCTAAATACAGTCCGAAACAAATTACTACCATCAAAAAACTAGCAAACTATGCAATTTTAAACCCAGAAGAATGGTATCTGATCACTCAATTCTTTGCATTAGCAAAAACAACTGATTTCCACGCTGAAACAGCAAGAGTTTTGGAAAGTAACGGTAAAAAGTACCCTTATCCAGAATCTATGATTCCTCTACTAACAGAAGCTAACTTGATTCATATTGATGAGGAAAGTTCCGATCATATTAGTTACACTTTTTCTAGCCCCGAGGCACAATTGCTCTGTCGCACTAAAGGTCATATTTTAGAATTATATCTCTATCTTTTAGCGATAGAGTCAGAGTATTTTGATGAATGTATGATAGGGGCAGAAATTGACTGGAATGGTATTTTCCCTGAAGTTGATAATGTACAAAATGAAATTGATGTTGTCCTCCGTAAAGGTCAATCTATTATTTTTATATCTTGTAAAATGACAGACTTGTCTGTGGAAGCTATTAATGAACTAGAGGTATATGCTAATCATTTTGCTGGTGAAACTTGTTTGAAATTAATTGTTTGCTCTGGCAAAATCAATCCCGTATATAACCATCGCTGTCAAGAGTACGGTGTGTTGGTGATTAAACAAGATCAAATTTCAAATTTGATTCCCATGTTACAAAAACAGATCAAAAAGCATAAAATATGAGCTGGGTTAAAGAATTATCCTCAAAATATAATGGAAAGGCTGGTTTTCTCAGCCTTTTTCTTATACTTTTCGAATAAAGTAGAAGAGGAGGTTTTATGTTCTTAGCTAGAGATGAAAATGGGAGGTTAGTCAATGCCTTGGAGGATGAACTAGTCAAACAAGCTTATTATTGTCCAGCTTGTGGAACAAGTGTTCGCATGAGAAAAGGGAAAAATGTGAGAAGGCATTTTGCGCATGAAAGTCTCAAAAAATGTGATTTTTTCCATGAAAATGAAGGACCAGAGCATCTGGAAAACAAGAAAAGACTGTTTTATTGGGCTAAGGAGAATGATGAGGTTGAAATGGAATATCCCATACCTGAACTGAAGCAGATTGCTGATATCTTTATCAACAAGCAACTAGCTCTAGAAATTCAGTGTAGTCCCATTTCTTGTGAACTTTTACGGGAGAGAAGCAATGGTTATCGAAGTTTGGGAATTCAAGTTCTTTGGCTACTAGGAGAAAAGCTCTGGCTAAAAGAACGACTAACTCAACTTCAGAGAGATTTTCTTTACTTTAGTAATAACATGGGCTTTCATATTTGGGAGTTAGACCATAAAAAACAAGTTTTGAGACTCAAGTACCTCCTCCACCAAGATTTGAAAGGGAAACTCCATTATCAGGTCAAGGAATTTCCTTATGGCAAAGGAAATCTTCTAGAAATATTACGGACTCCTTATCAGCAACAAAATATTATCACTTTTTCAGTGAAACAGGACAGGAACATTTGTCATTACATTCAAAAACAACTCTACTATCAAAATCCCTATTGGATGAAGCAACAAGCCAAGGCCTACTTGAGAGGGGAGAACCTTTTGAATCTGAAGAATCAAGACTGGTATCCTCAAGTAAGGCCGATAGAACATGATTCTTTTTGTCAAATTAAACAGGATATTAGTGATTATTATCGCAACTTTCGAATTTATTATCAAAAAAATCCTCAAACTGAGTTACAAAAGCTCTATCCACCTGCCTTTTATCAGCAATATTTCTTAAAAAATATGGTAAAATAGAAAGGATGGAGGAAACTTATGGTATTACAACGAAATGAAATCAATGAAAAAGATACATGGGATCTATCAACGATCTTTGAATCTGACCAGAAATGGGAAGAAGAACTCGCCCTTTTAACGGAAGATACAAAACAAGCAGCTAGTCTTGAAGGACATCTCTTGGATAGTGCAGAAAGCCTTCTTGACATTACAGAGCGTTATCTGGACTTGAGTCGTCGTCTTGAAAAACTTTATGTCTATGCACATATGAAAAACGACCAAGATACACGAGTAGCTAAATATCAAGAATACTATGCAAAAGCAATGACTCTTTATAGTCAACTTGATCAAGTCTTCTCTTTCTATGAACCAGAATTTATGGCTATTACAGAAGACCAGTATCAAAACTTTTTAGCAGAAGAACCAAAACTCCAGCCTTATAAACACTTCTTTGATAAACTATTGCAAAATAAGGACCATGTCCTTTCACAACGTGAAGAAGAGTTGCTTGCAGGTGCTGGGGAAATCTTCGGTGCTGCTAGTGAAACCTTTGCTATTTTAGATAATGCAGATATCGTCTTTCCATTTGTTAAAGATGAAGATGGAAATGAAGTTCAATTATCACACGGCGTTTATATGCGCTTGGTAGAATCTAAGAATCGTGAGGTTCGTCGTGGAGCTTATGAAGCCCTCTATGCTACTTATGAGCAATACCAGCACACTTACGCTAAAACCTTGCAGACCAATGTTAAAGTGCAAAACTACCGTGCCAAAGTCCGTAACTACAAGAGTGCGCGTGAAGCAGCTCTTGCGGCAAACTTTGTGCCAGAAAGTGTTTATGATAATCTAGTATCTGCTGTTCGTAAGCATTTGCCACTCTTGCATCGTTATTTGGCTCTTCGTTCAAAAATCTTGGGTATTCCAGACCTCAAGATGTACGATGTCTACACTCCATTGTCTTCAGTGGAATACAGCTTTACTTATGAGGAAGCCTTAAAAAAAGCGGAAGAATCTTTGGCAGTTCTTGGTGAGGATTACTTGAGTCGTGTTAAACGTGCCTTCAGCGAACGTTGGATTGATGTATATGAAAACCAAGGCAAGCGTTCAGGTGCATATTCAGGTGGATCATACGATACAAATGCCTTCATACTTCTTAACTGGCAGAATAACCTAGATAATCTCTTTACTCTTGTACATGAGACAGGACATAGTATGCATTCTAGCTATACACGTGAAACCCAGCCTTATGTATACGGAGACTACTCAATCTTCTTGGCAGAAATTGCTTCAACTACTAATGAAAACATCCTAACAGAAAAATTATTGCAAGAAGTTCAAGATGATGCAACACGCTTTGCCATTCTCAACAACTTCTTGGATGGTTTCCGTGGAACAGTATTCCGCCAAACTCAATTTGCTGAATTTGAACATGCTATCCACCAAGCCGATCAAAATGGTGAAGTCTTGACAAGTGAGTTCCTCAACAACCTCTATGCTGACTTGAACCAAGAATATTATGGCTTGAGTAAGGAAGATAATCCTCAAATCCAGTATGAGTGGGCTCGAATTCCTCATTTCTACTATAACTATTATGTATATCAGTATTCAACAGGCTTTGCAGCTGCTTCAGCCTTGGCTGAAAAGATTGTTCACGGTAGCCAAGATGATCGTGACCACTATATCGACTACCTCAAGGCAGGGAAGTCAGACTATCCACTCAATATCATGCGTAAAGCGGGTGTTGATATGGAAAAAGAAGATTACCTCAACGATGCCTTTGCAGTCTTTGAACGCCGTTTGGATGAGTTTGAAGCCCTTGTTGAAAAATTAGGATTGGCATAAGGCAGATGGTAAAGTCTTATAGTAAAAATGCCAATCATAACATGCGACGTCCTGTTGTCAAGCATGAGATTGTCGAGTTCATGCGCCACAGACAAAAGCAGGTGACGGGTTCCCTAAAAGAACTAGAAAACTTTGCTCGCAAGGAGAATATTCCTATCATTCCTCATGAAACCGTCGCTTATTTTCGTTTCCTTATGGAAACCATTCAACCAAAAAACATTTTGGAAATCGGGACGGCTATTGGATTTTCAGCACTTTTAATGGCAGAGCATTCACCTAAGTCAAAAATTACAACTATTGACCGAAATCCTGAGATGATTGGTTTTGCCAAAGAAAATTTTGCAAAATTTGATAGCCGCAAACAAATCACTCTCTTAGAAGGTGATGCGGTAGATGTCCTGTCAACGTTGACAGAGACTTATGATTTTGTATTTATGGATTCTGCCAAGTCCAAATACATCGTCTTTCTACCAGAAATCCTCAAACACCTCGAAGTAGGTGGAGTCGTTGTCTTGGATGATATTTTCCAAGGAGGAGATATTGCGAGGGATATCATGGAAGTCCGACGTGGACAACGGACGATTTATCGTGGCTTGCAAAGACTATTTGATGCAACCTTAGAGAATCCTGGTTTAACCGCTAGCTTGATTCCACTTGGAGATGGGATTCTCATGCTAAGAAAGAATCAATCAGAAGTAGAACTGCCTGATATTGATTGATTTCAGATATTTTTAAGACAATTTGGTAAAATAGATAAGGTAAACCTTTATTTAGTGAACAAAAGGAGTAAACATGAAGAAAAAACTAATGGCGGGAGCCATCACATTGTTGTCAGTAGCTACTTTGGCTGCTTGTTCAAACAGTTCTGAAGGAACTGACTTGATTAGCATGAAAGGCGATGTTATCACTGAGCATCAATTCTTTGAAGAAGTCAAAAATAATGCGACTGCTCAACAAGTCTTGCTGAATATGACCATTCAAAAAGTTTTTGAAAAACAATATGGTTCAGAAGTAAGTGATAAAGAAGTAGATGATGCAGTTGCAGAAGAACAAAAGAAATACGGTGATAGCTATCAAACGATTCTCGCCCGTTCAGGTATGACTGCAGAAAGCCGTAAAGCTCAAATTCGTACAAGTAAATTAGTTGAGTATGCTGTTAAGAAAGCCGCTGAAGCTGAATTAACAGACGAAAACTATAAAAAAGCATTTGAAGAGTATACTCCAGAAGTAACGGCTCAAATTATTAAACTTGACAGTGAAGATAAGGCTAAGGAAGTTCTTGCCAAAGCAAAAGAGTCTGGAGCTGACTTTGCACAACTTGCAAAAGACAATTCTACAGACGAAAAGACAAAAGAAAATGGTGGAGAAATTACTTTTGACTCTGCATCAACAGAATTACCAGACGTAGTTAAGAAAGCAGCTTTTGCGCTTGATGTCAACGGAATTTCTGATGTAATCACTGCTCCAGGAACTCAAGCTTATACAAGTAGTTTCTACATTGTTAAGTTGACGAAGAAATCAGAAAAATCTTCTAACTTGGATGATTATAAAGAAAAACTTAAAACAATCATTTTGACTCAAAAACAAAATGATGCAACCTTTGTTCAAGGTGTTATTAGTAAAGAATTACAAGATGCCAACATTAAAGTTAAAGATCAGGCCTTCCAAAATATCTTTACACAATACATCAAAGGCGAAACAACTTCTGACAGCAGCAGTAGCGCCTCAAACTAAGATAGTAATGAACTACCTTCCTCTGTTTGGAAGGTAGTTTTTAAGTTTATAAAATATCAACATTATAGTTTTAAAAGTCCTAGTAACTTAAAACGCTCGATAGATCGGATAAGGGGAACACTCAAGACATTCTAGTCCAGAGTCTGTTTTGAGTAAAATTCGAATGTTTATACTGTAAGAGTTTTTTTCTAGCCTAAAAAATGGTATAATAGCATGTAAAACTAGAAATAATAAGGGAAAATAAAAATATTTTTCCGAAAGATAGGTGACATATGAAAATAAGTAAAAGGCACCTGCTGAATTATTCCATTTTGATTCCTTATCTACTGTTATCCGTTTTAGGATTGATAGTAGTTTATTCGACAACGAGTGCAACTCTTATCCAAGAGGGAAAAAGCACCTTACAACTGGTTCGAAACCAAGGAATTTTCTGGATAGCCAGTTTGTTTTTAATTGCCTTGATTTATAAATTGAAATTAGGATTTCTGCGAAATGAGCGATTACTCTTTATCGTCATGTTTGTTGAGCTGATACTGCTGGCACTAGCGCGTTTAATTGGGATTCCTGTCAACGGTGCCTATGGCTGGATTAAGGTTGGTCCCATCACGATTCAACCAGCAGAGTATTTGAAAATTATTATTGTCTGGTATCTAGCACAGCGTTTTTCGAAACAACAGGATGAGATAGCTGTTTACGACTTCCAAGTTTTAACCCTTAATCAGTGGCTTCCTCGAGCATTCAATGATTGGCGTTTTGTTCTACTGGTTATGATTGGTAGTTTGGCGATTTTCCCAGACCTTGGGAATGCTACCATCTTGATTTTGGTATCCTTGCTCATGTATACCATCAGTGGAATAGCTTATCGGTGGTTCACAACTATTCTGGGCTTACTAGCTGGTGTCTCTATGATTTCCTTAACAGCCATTCGGATAATCGGTGTTGAGAAATTCTCTAAAATTCCCGTATTTGGTTATGTTGCCAAGCGGTTCAGTGCTTTTTTCAACCCATTTAATGACTTGGCTGGAGCTGGACACCAGTTGGCCAATTCCTACTATGCCATGGTTAATGGAGGATGGTTCGGTCTGGGATTAGGAAATTCTATTGAAAAACGAGGGTATCTGCCAGAAGCCCATACAGACTTTGTCTTTTCGATTGTCATCGAAGAGTTTGGATTTGTAGGAGCAAGTCTTATTCTCGCTCTCCTATTCTTCTTAATTCTACGAATCATTTTGGTAGGTATTCGAGCAAGGGATCCTTTCAACTCAATGGTAGCAATCGGTATTGGTGGTATGATTCTGATACAGGTATTCGTTAACATTGGCGGTATATCAGGCTTGATCCCTTCAACAGGGGTAACCTTCCCCTTCCTATCGCAAGGGGGAAACAGTCTCTTGGTCCTATCAGTAGCCATAGCATTTGTATTAAATATTGATGCCAGTGAGAAGCGTGCGCGACTTTTTAGTGAATACGAAGCACAGCTTTAAGACATAGATAACAAGGAGAAAAAAATGTCTCTTCAAAAGTTAGAAAATTATAGTAACAAAACGGTCGTACAAGAAGAAGTTCAAATCTTGACAGATATGCTGGAAGATATCACAAAAAATATGCTTCCTGCTGAAACCTTTGATAAGATTATGCACTTGAAGGAACTTTCGTCAAAACTTGACTATCAAGGGCTAGATAAAGTAGTAACAAGTCTTTCAAATGATGAGATGGTCTACATTTCTAGATACTTCTCTATTTTGCCTCTTTTAATTAACATCTCAGAAGATGTTGACTTGGCTTATGAGATTAACCATCTAAATAATGTCGATCAAGACTATCTGGGTAAATTGTCAACAACGATCAAAATGGTGGCTGAAAAAGAAAACGCTGCTGAGATTCTTGAGCACTTGAACGTGGTACCAGTTTTGACGGCCCACCCAACTCAGGTTCAACGTAAGAGTATGTTAGATTTGACCACTCATATCCATACCCTTTTACGTAAATACCGTGACGTGAGAATGGGGCTCATTAACAAGGAAAAATGGCATAATGATCTTCGTCGCTATATTGAAATCATCATGCAGACAGATATGATTCGTGAGAAGAAACTAAAAGTAACCAACGAAATCACCAATGTGATGGAATACTATAATAGTTCCTTCCTACAGGCTGTTCCTAACTTGATGTTAGAGTACAAACGTCTAGCAAAAGAGCAAGGAATTGATCTTAAACAAGCCAAACCAATTACTATGGGAATGTGGATCGGCGGAGACCGTGATGGAAATCCATTTGTAACAGCTGAAACACTTATGCGTTCTGCTACTATCCAAAGTGAAGTGATCTTGAACTACTATATTAGCAAGATTTCTAGTCTCTATCGTACCTTCTCTCTCTCGACTAATTTATCAAAAACTAGTAAAGCTGTTGAAGAAATGGCTGCTCAGTCTGGAGATACATCAGTCTTTCGTGAGAAAGAACCCTATCGTCGTGCCTTTCATTTGATTCAGTCCAAATTGATTCAAACTCTCTTGAATTTAAAAGAATGGTCTGTTGTTGGCTCGTCAGCTGATGAACGTCATCCTGTTGAACGTCTTCTTGGTACTCAAGGGCATCAACAAGGAGTGATTACAGACTATATTAGTAATCGACTTTCAGGAGCTATTCAAGAACTGGCTGAAGATCGTCCACCATTTTACGAAACAGTTGAAGAGTTCAAAAAAGATCTATATACCATTAAGGATTCATTACTTGAAAACAAGGCAGAGTCCTTACTCACAGGTGAATTTGCAGAACTTTTAGAAGCTGTAGAAGTATTTGGTTTCTTCTTGGCTTCCATCGACATGCGTCAAGATTCAAGCGTCCACGAAGCCTGTGTAGCTGAATTGTTAGCATCTGCTGGAATCAATGACCACTATAGCGATTTGTCAGAAGATGAAAAGTGCGACTTGCTTTTGCATGAATTGTTAGAAGATCCTCGAATCTTGTCAGCGACTCATGCTGAGAAGTCTGAACTTCTCGAAAAGGAATTAGCCATTTTCCGAACTGCACGTGAATTAAAAGACCGTTTAGGAGAAGATGTCATTCGTCAAACGATTATCTCTCATGCAACCAGCGTGTCAGATATGCTTGAGTTGGCTATTATGCTAAAAGAAGTTGGCCTGGTAGATGCTGAAAAAGCGCGTGTTCAGATTGTTCCACTCTTTGAAACAATTGAGGACTTGGACCATTCTGAAGAAACAATGAGAAAGTATTTCTCTCTACCACTTGCTAAGAAATGGATTGCTTCTAAAAACAATTACCAAGAAATCATGCTTGGCTACTCTGATAGTAATAAGGATGGCGGTTATCTATCATCTTGTTGGACACTCTATAAGGCCCAACAACAATTGACTGCTATTGGTGATGAATTTGGAGTCAAAGTAACCTTCTTCCATGGTCGTGGTGGTACCGTTGGCCGTGGTGGTGGCCCTACTTATGATGCCATTGCTTCTCAACCACTCAAGTCTATCAAGGATCGTATCCGTTTGACAGAGCAAGGGGAAGTTATCGGAAACAAATACGGAAACAAGGATGCAGCCTACTATAACCTCGAAATGTTGGTTTCAGCAGCTATCAACCGTATGATTACCAAGAAGAAGAGTGATACCAATACGTCAAATCGCTATGAAGCCATCATGGATCAAGTGGTGGAACGCAGTTACGATATCTACCGTGAGCTAGTATTTGGAAATGACCATTTCTATGATTATTTCTTTGAATCTAGTCCAATCAAGGCTATTTCAAGTTTCAATATTGGTTCTCGTCCAGCAGCTCGTAAAACGATCACTGAAATCGGTGGTCTACGTGCTATTCCTTGGGTATTCTCATGGTCACAAAGTCGTGTTATGTTCCCAGGTTGGTATGGTGTTGGTTCAAGCTTTAAGGAATTTATCGACCAAAATCCAAAAAATATTGAATATCTTCGTGATATGTATCAAAATTGGCCATTCTTCCAGTCACTCCTATCCAACGTCGATATGGTCTTGTCAAAATCAAATATGAACATTGCCTTTGAGTACGCTAAACTGTGTGAAAGTGAAGAAGTTCAAGCAATTTACTATACCATTTTAGATGAATGGCAGTTGACTAAGGACGTTATCTTGGCTATTGAAGGCCATGAGGAACTCTTGGCAGAAAATACTTATTTGAAAGACAGTCTCAACTACCGCATGCCTTATTTTAATATCCTTAACTATATTCAGTTGGAATTGATTAAGCGTCAACGTCGAGGTGAGCTATCTTCAGATGAAGAAAGATTGATCCATACGACCATTAACGGAATTGCTACAGGATTACGTAATTCAGGCTGATACAAGTTAGATTTTATAAAAAACGTAGGAATTTTTGTTAATATTTAAAATATTTTATGAAAACCCTTGACAAGTTTTAGTAAAATGATATAATTTAAGCATTCAGAAAGTAATCATTGAAATTTTTTAGAGAGTCTGTGGTTGGTGGAAACAGATAGGTGGAAGTGATGAAAATTGGGCTGAATGTTATTAAGAATTTGAAATCATAAGAATTCGGTGAGCACACCTTACAGTGCAACTCGTTTTAGCGAGTAAGAGCGATAGGACTAGTTCCTATAATTGAGGTGGCACCGCGCATCGACGTCCTCACACAAGTTTTTTGTGTGAGGACTTTTTCTATGGGGAGGAAAAAATTATGGAAATCAAACGATGGCGTCGCTTGAATAAGTGATTGAATAAAAAAATAATAAGATAAGAAGAAATAAGGAGAAAATTATGAAAAACAAACGTCTACTCGGTATTATCGTAGCATTAGCACTTGTAGTTGGAGGAAGCTTGGTATATTCTAGCTTAACGAAACAAGAAACTAAAACTGAGACAGCTAATAAAACAGCTAAGGTTGGTGTTCTTCAGTTTGTAAGCCACCCATCGCTTGACTTGATCTACCAAGGTATCCAAGATGGACTTGCTGAAGAAGGCTATAAAGGTGACCAAGTCAAAATCGACTTTATGAACTCAGAAGGTGACCAAAGTAAGGTTGCGACAATGAGTAAACAATTGGTGGCAAATGGAAATGATGTCGTTGTCGGTATTGCAACACCAGCAGCTCAAGGTCTTGCAAGTGCAACAAAAGACCTTCCTGTTATCATGGCAGCTATCACAGACCCAATTGGTGCTAACCTTGTACAAAACTTGGAAAAACCAGGTGGGAACATCACAGGGGTATCTGACCACAACCCTGCTGAACAACAGGTTGAATTGATCAAAACATTGACTCCTGATGTGAAAACAGTTGGAGCTCTTTACTCAAGTAGTGAAGATAACTCAAAATCACAAGTTGAAGAATTCAAAGCATACGCTGAAAAAGCTGGTTTGAAAGTCGAAACATTCGCAGTTCCTTCAACGAACGAAATTGCTTCAACAGTGAACGTTATGACTGGTAAAGTAGATGCAATCTGGGTTCCAATCGATAACACAATCGCATCTGCATTCTCAACTGTCGTTTCAAGCAATCAAACAGCTAAAAAACCAATCTACCCAAGTGCGACTGCCATGGTAGAAGCTGGAGGTTTGGCATCAGTTGTTGTTGACCAACACGATCTTGGTGTTGCTACTGGTAAAATGATTGCCAAAGTTTTGAAGGGTGAAAAACCTGCAGATACACCAGTCAATGTCTTCTCAACTGGTAAATCAGTGATCAACAAAAAAGTTGCTCAAGAACTTGGAATCACTATTCCTGAATCAGTTCTCAAAGAAGCTGGTCAAGTAATCGAATAAGAATGTAGGAGGAGTTGGAGACATCTCCTCCAATTTTTAAAATAAAGGAAATGAATCAAACATGCTAATATCAATTATTTCACAGGGATTGGTCTGGGCTATCCTAGGTTTGGGAATCTTTATGACCTTTCGAATCTTGAACTTCCCAGATATGACAACTGAGGGTTCCTTCCCACTTGGAGGAGCAGTAGCAGTGACTTTAATTACCCAGGGAGTCAATCCTTTTCTTGCGACTTTAGCGGCTGTAGGAGCAGGTTGTCTTGCTGGTTTAGCAGCTGGACTATTGTATACCAAAGGAAAGATTCCAACACTCTTGTCTGGAATTCTGGTGATGACTTCTTGTCATTCTATCATGCTCATGATTATGGGACGAGCTAACCTTGGACTCTTAAATACCAAGCAAATCCAAGATGTTCTTCCATTTTCATCAGAGGTTAATCAATTACTGACAGGTTTAATCTTTGTGACTTTGGTTATCCTTCTCATGCTTTTCTTCCTAGATACCAAACTTGGACAGGCCTATATCGCTACAGGGGATAATCCAGACATGGCTCGTAGTTTTGGTATCAATACAGGACGTATGGAGCTTATGGGCTTGGTCTTGTCAAATGGTGTAATCGCACTTGCTGGCGCACTTATCGCTCAACAAGAAGGTTATGCGGATGTCTCTCGTGGTATCGGAGTTATCGTAGTTGGTCTTGCTAGCTTGATTATCGGTGAGGTTCTCTTTAAGAGTCTTACCATAGCAGAACGCTTGGTTACTATTGTAGTTGGTTCCATCAGCTATCAATTCTTGGTATGGGGAGTCATTGCTCTCGGCTTTAATACTAGCTACCTCCGTCTATATAGTGCCCTTATCCTAGCAACTTGCTTGGTAATTCCAACCCTTAAGGATAAATACTTGAAAGGAGTCAAGTTAAGCAAATGACAGCAATTGTAGAATTAAAAAATGCCACAAAAATTGTGAAAAATGGTTTCGACGAGGAAAAAATTATTCTAAACGATGTTTCACTTGAAATTTATGAACATGACTTCATCACAATCTTGGGTGGAAATGGTGCAGGGAAATCAACCCTCTTTAATAGCATTGCAGGAACGCTACCCTTGACTAGTGGTAGCATTCGTATCATGGGCGAGGATGTGACTCATTTCAGCCCTGAAAAACGTGCCAAGTACCTTTCTCGTGTCTTCCAAGATCCTAAGATGGGAACTGCACCTCGTATGACAGTTGCAGAAAATCTCTTGATTGCTAAGTTCCGTGGGGAAAAACGTGGTTTATTTCCAAGAAAACTCTCAGCCTATAAAGAAGAATTTCAAGCAACCATTGAGAAGGTTGGCAATGGTCTAGAAAAACACTTGGATACACCGATTGAATTCTTGTCAGGTGGACAAAGACAGGCCTTGAGTCTCTTGATGGCAACCTTGAAACGTCCAGAGCTCCTTTTACTGGATGAACACACAGCTGCTCTTGACCCTAAAACAAGTGTTGCCTTGATGGAATTGACAAATGACTTTATCAACAAGGACCATCTAACAGCTTTGATGATTACTCACCATATGGAAGATGCTCTCAAGTATGGAAATCGCTTGATTGTTATGAAAGATGGACAAATCATCCAAGATTTGAATAAGGATGAAAAAGCCAAGATGAAAATTTCCGATTACTATCAACTATTTGAGTAGATATTTTTTAAATCAAGTATCCTTAAAAACTTAGAAGTAGGCTTTTGCTTCTAAGTTTTTTGTTGAATTTTAAATATTACTGTTTTTTCCTATTCATCAGTTTTACTTTGGAGTATAATCAGTATAAGAATCTTAAACTTGGATAGGAGTAGGAGATAAAAAGATGACTTACACACAAGAAGATTTTCAAGAATGGATTTTTCAAATTGGATTTAAGATGGACTATTTTACTAGGGAGTTTGCTGAGGAACAAGGCCTTCATTTAGACTATAGCATGAAGTCTTTGGATGATTTGGAGGCCTGGATCTTGGCTCACTACGAAGACCACCATGTTTTGATAGCAGACCGCCAGATGTTGGATTATTTGACCGTTTATATCGGTGAAACCTTCCGTAAGCATCTAGGAGGTAAATGGTTTATTGACCTTAAAAATAAAAAGAATGCCTATTATTCTATGCCTGTATTGACCGACCCATCATATAGAGGAGAAGTTTATATAGCACCTATGACTTTTGCAACGGCTTGTATTAGTAGAAAAGATGGTCAGTATATTAGCAGAATATTGAAAAATAATCTCGAAGATCAAGTGAAATAGGATTTTATTTCTTTTGTTTTTCTTTCAAATATTAGAATGATTTCCTCAGAAGATTCAGTTTTTCATGATAGCTGGAAACTTATGAAATAGTCTCATGTAAAGTGTATGAAATGGTTTACTTTTTTTCAGAAATAAGCTATACTAGTTAGAGTAAACTGTGATAAAATGGAGGTATTGTCTATGGTTGACAAGAGACTCATCGAAGAGATCAAAAACAATACCAATATTGTCGAAATCATAGGAGAAGTGATTTCTTTACAAAAATCTGGACGGAACTTTTTAGGGCTCTGTCCTTTTCATGGTGAAAAGACCCCTTCCTTTAACGTGGTCGAGGATAAGCAATTTTACCACTGTTTTGGATGTGGTCGTTCTGGAGATGTTTTTAAGTTTATCGAGGAGTATCAGCAAGTAACCTTTGCGGATGCGGTGAGGATTTTAGCTGAGAAACTTGGGATTCAGATGGCGGCGCCTGTTCATAGTTCTGTACAGCCTAAGTCACCCCATCAAAATCTCTACGATATGCATGAGAAAGCTGCTCGTTTTTATCACGCCATCCTCATGACGACTAAGATGGGTGAAGAGGCGAGAAACTATCTCTATAAACGTGGCTTAACAGATGATGTTCTCAAGCATTTTATGATTGGTTTAGCTCCAGCAGAACGCTCTTATCTTTATCAGCGTTTAGCAGATGATTATAGTGAGAAGGACTTGCTGGATTCAGGTTTGTTTTATCTATCTGAGAGTAACCAATTCTTTGATACCTTTCATAATCGTATTATGTTTCCTCTTTCAAATGATCAAGGAAAGGTGATTGCCTTTTCTGGTCGTGTATGGCAAGAGACTGATTCTCAAACTGGAAAGTATAAAAATAGTCGAGCGACGGCAATTTTTAACAAAAGTTACGAATTATATCATTTGGAGAGGGTAAAAAAAGGCTCGGGCAAGGCACCTGAAATCTACCTGATGGAAGGGTTTATGGATGTCATTGCGGCTTATCGTGCTGGTATTGAAAATGCAGTTGCTTCTATGGGTACCGCACTGACGAGTGAACATGTGGAGCATCTGAAACGCTTTACCAAAAAAGTGATCGTCACCTATGACGGAGATAAGGCTGGGCAAGCTGCGACGGCTAAAGCCTTGGACGAGCTTAAAGATATACCTGTCCAAGTAGTCCAGATTCCTGACGCGATGGATCCGGATGAATATTTGCAGAAAAACTCTCCTCAAGACTTGGCTTATCTCTTAACCAATACACGCATTAGTCCTGTTGAGTTTTACATCCATCATTTCAGACCGGAAAACAGTGAAAATCTACAAGCTCAGATTGAATTTATAGAGAAAATTGCTCCCTTAATCGCCAAGGAACCCTCTATCACAGCTCAGAATTCCTACATTCACATTTTGACGGATCACTTGCCATCTTTTGACTATCAGCAAGTCGAACATATTGTCAATGAAAGTCGTGTTAGACAGAGAAAGGAGAAGGTCAAGGAGACCTATAGTCCTAGTCCTATCACTATGTCTGTCTCCAAGCAGCTGACAGCAGTGATGAGAGCGGAGGCTCATATCCTCTACCGAATGATGGAACATCCTTTGGTGCTCAATGACTACCGCTTAAGAGATGACTTTATTTTTGAAACTCCAGAGTTTCAGACCTTGTATGGACTCTTGATTGATAATGGAAGTATCTCATCTGAGGATTTGGCTCATCAGACTAGAGAAGTGGAGAGTGCTTGGTATCAAGTCCTAGCCTTAGATTTGCCACCTGAGATGTCCCCTCACGAGTTAGCTGAAGTGGAAGAGTCTCGAAAAAGAGCTCTTTTGAATCAGGAAAATCTGCAAATTAAAAAGAAAGTTCAGGAAGCTAGCCATGTCGGTGATACAGAAACCGCATTAGAAGAGCTAGAACGCTTAATTGCCCAAAAAAGAAGAATGGAGTAAGAATGGCAACAAAACAAAAAGAAGTAACAACCTTTGACGTCCAAGTAGCGGAATTTATTCGCAATCATAAAAAGACTGGTACGGCTACAGATGACGAAATCAATAACGCCCTCGTAATCCCCTTCACTTTAGATGTGGAAGGTATTGAGAATCTTTTGCAACGTATTCAAGATGCTGGTATCTCAATTACGGACAACGAAGGAAATCCAAGTGCGCGTGTTTTGAGCACTGAGGAAGAACCAGAGTTGACTGATGAAGATTTGATTGGTTCAACCTCTGCTAAGGTCAATGACCCTGTCCGTATGTATTTGAAAGAAATCGGGGTTGTTCCTCTGCTTACAAATGAAGAGGAAAAAGAATTAGCTCTTGCTGTTGAAGCGGGTGATATCGAAGCTAAACAACGCCTTGCAGAAGCGAACCTTCGTTTGGTAGTATCTATTGCTAAACGTTATGTTGGACGTGGAATGCAGTTCCTTGACTTGATCCAAGAAGGAAACATGGGCTTGATGAAGGCTGTTGATAAATTTGACTACTCTAAAGGGTTCAAATTCTCAACTTATGCGACTTGGTGGATTCGTCAAGCTATTACTCGTGCCATTGCTGACCAAGCTCGTACCATCCGTATCCCTGTACACATGGTGGAAACCATTAACAAGCTTGTTCGTGAACAACGTAATCTTCTTCAAGAGTTGGGACAAGATCCAACTCCTGAACAAATCGCTGAACGCATGGATATGACACCTGACAAAGTTCGTGAAATCCTCAAGATTGCCCAAGAACCTGTTTCTCTAGAAACACCTATCGGGGAAGAGGACGATAGCCATCTTGGTGACTTTATCGAGGACGAAGTGATTGAGAATCCAGTGGACTACACAACTCGCATCGTCTTGCGTGAGCAGTTGGATGAGGTCTTGGATACTCTTACAGATCGTGAAGAAAATGTTCTTCGACTTCGTTTTGGTCTTGATGATGGGAAAATGCGTACCTTGGAGGATGTTGGTAAAGTCTTTAACGTGACTCGTGAACGTATCCGTCAGATTGAGGCCAAAGCTTTGAGAAAACTTCGCCAGCCAAGTCGAAGCAAACCACTTCGTGATTTCATTGAAGATTAAGTTGAGGGAGAGTGAAGATGGCTTATACAGAAGAGCAAATTGAAAATATCAAAACACGTATTTTGACAGCCTTAGAAGAAGTGATTGACCCTGAATTGGGGATTGATATTGTCAATCTAGGCTTGATCTACGAGATTCGTTTTGATGGCGATACAGGTGAGACTGAAATTGATATGACCTTGACAACCATGGGTTGTCCCTTGGCAGATCTTTTAACTGACCAAATCTATGATGCTATGACAGATGTTCCAGAAGTTACTAACGTTGAAGTCAAATTAGTATGGTATCCAGCTTGGACAGTTGAGAAAATGAGCCGTTACGCTCGTATCGCTTTAGGTATCAAGTAAGTATATTATGAAAAGAGAAATAGTGTAGACGCCAGGAATTCCCAGCTTTTATGCTATCTCTCTTTTTATTTGCTGATTTTATTTGAAGAAAATGGTATAATGGTTACTATGGAAAAAGAGAAATTACGCATCAACATGCTAAGTTCAAGTGAAAAAGTGGCAGGCCAAGGTGTGTCTGGCGCTTATCGTGAACTGGTGCAGCTTTTAAAACGAGATGCGAAAGACCAACTGATCGTAACAGAAAATCTTCCAATCGAAGCGGATGTTACTCATTTTCATACGATTGATTTTCCTTATTACCTCTCGACCTTTCAGAAAAAACGTTCTGGACGTAAGATTGGCTATGTTCACTTCTTACCGGATACCTTGGAAGGTAGTTTGAAGATTCCATTCTTCTTAAAGGGGATTGTCAAACGCTATGTATTTTCTTTTTATGACCGTATGGAGCATCTGGTTGTGGTCAATCCTACCTTCATTGAGGATTTGGTTGCTGCTGGAATTCCACGTGAAAAAGTGACCTATATTCCTAACTTTGTCAACAAAGAAAAATGGCATCCACTTCCTATAGAGCAAGTTGAACAACTTCGTAAAGATATGGGGATTGATGAGAATCAGTTTGTAGTCGTTGGTGCAGGTCAGGTTCAGAAGCGTAAAGGAATAGATGACTTTATCACTCTAGCTGAGGAATTACCTAATATCACTTTTATTTGGGCTGGTGGATTCTCTTTTGGGGGAATAACCGATGGTTATGAGCGCTATAAAAAAATTATGGATAATCCTCCTGAAAATCTAATTTTCCCAGGGATTGTTGATCCAGAACGGATGAGAGAACTCTATGCCTTGGCTGAT
>NZ_JUOS01000086.1 GCF_001075875.1 Streptococcus oralis | reverse complement strand
TCCAACATCTGAAGATGCGACATCTACTGATATCCAAGGTGCCACTCAAACAGGTAAACCTGTATTCACTGAAGGTAATATCCGTGTGCCAATGAACGATGCTGTTCCAGCAACATTTGATGATGGCTCAACTACCAAGTCAGTTGATGGTGTTGGTAAGTTCACAGTAGCAGCAGATGGAACAGTAACTTTTGTTCCTGAAAAGTCATTCACAGGTAAAGCACCGGCCGTA
>NZ_JUOS01000085.1 GCF_001075875.1 Streptococcus oralis | reverse complement strand
AACTGACGTAGTCAGCTCAAAACACTGTTTTGAGGTTGTAGATGGAACTGACGTAGTCAGTATCTTACACATACGGTAAGGCGACGCTGACGTGGTTTGAAGAGATTTTCGAAGAGTATGAAATTAAGTTTTTGCCCAGACTCTTAATATAGACGTATTGGATTTTTGGATTTTTTAGAAAATTATGATAAAATAAAGGATATGAAAAATGGGGACTCCTCATGCCTAGTCTAACTAGGAAACAAAATAGAAATTAGGTAGCTAGATGTCATCAAAAGTTATTGTTACAATTTTCGGTGCAAGTGGGGATTTGGCCAAACGTAAGCTCTACCCTTCACTTTTTAGACTTTATAAATCAGGTAATCTTTCTGATCATTTTGCTGTTATTGGAACTGCTCGTAGACCTTGGAGTAAGGAGTATTTTGAATCTGTCGTTGTTGAATCTATTTTAGACTTGGCAGATAGTGTGGAGGAAGCTCAAGCATTTGCGAGTCATTTTTACTATCAAAGCCACGATGTTAATGACACTGAGCACTATATCGAATTACGCAAGCTTCAAGCTGAGTTAAACGAAAAATATAAGACTGAGCACAACAAACTCTTCTTCCTCTCAATGGCACCTCAGTTCTTTGGTACCATCGCCAAACATCTCAAGTCTGAGCAGATTGTTGACGGTAAAGGCTTTGAACGTTTGATCGTTGAGAAACCTTTTGGAACCGACTATGAGACTGCTAGCAAATTAAACGAAGAACTCCTAGCTACTTTTAACGAAGAGCAAATCTATCGTATCGACCACTATCTCGGTAAGGAAATGATTCAAAGTATTTTTGCCATTCGCTTTGCCAATATGATTTTTGAAAATGTTTGGAATCGTGAACACATCGATAACGTACAGATTACCTTTGCAGAGCGTCTAGGTGTTGAAGAACGTGGTGGCTACTATGATGAATCTGGTGCCCTTCGAGACATGGTTCAAAACCACACTCTCCAACTTCTGTCACTCCTTGCTATGGACAAGCCAGCAAGCTTTACAAAGGATGACATTCGCGCAGAGAAAATCAAGGTCTTCAAGAACCTTTACCACCCTACAGATGAGGAACTCAAAGAACAATTCATCCGTGGTCAATATCGTTCTGGTAAAGTTGATGGCATGAAATACATCTCTTACCGTAGTGAACCAAATGTTAACCCTGAATCTATGACAGAAACCTTTGCATCAGGTGCTTTCTTTGTTGACACTGATCGTTTCCGTGATGTACCTTTCTTCTTCCGTACAGGGAAACGCCTCACTGAAAAAGGAACACACGTGAATATTGTCTTCAAGCAAATGGATTCCATTTTCGGAGAACCACTAGCACCAAACGTGCTTACCATCTATATCCAACCAACTGAAGGATTCTCTCTCAGTCTTAACGGTAAAAAGGTAGGGGAAGAGTTTAGCCTTGCGCCAAATTCTCTTGACTATCGAACAGATGCGACTGCTACAGGTGCTTCGCCAGATCCCTATGAAAAACTGATCTATGATGTTTTGAACAATAATTCAACTAACTTTAGCCACTGGGATGAAGTGAGTGCATCATGGAAATTGATTGACCGTATTGAAAAGCTTTGGGCTGAAAACGGTGCTCCACTCCATGACTACAAGGCTGGTAGCATGGGACCTCAAGCTAGCTTTGAACTCCTTGAAAAATACGGAGCTGAGTGGACTTGGCAACCAGATATCGCCTATCGTAAAGATGGTCGTTTAGAATAATCAAAAACAATCCTGCAAGAATTCTTGCAGGATTTTCTTTTATATCAAACCTTCTAGAAGGCCCTTCATAAAGTTTTCAGAGTTAAACTCACCGATATCATCGATTTTTTCACCAAAACCAATTAACTTAACAGGGATATTCAGTTCTTCACGGATAGCCAGAACAACACCACCTCGGGCAGTTCCATCAATTTTGGTTAAGACAATTCCTGTAACAGGAGTAATTTTTGAGAACTCTTTAGCTTGTACAAGAGCGTTTTGACCTGTTGAGGCATCCAGAGCTAGGAAGGTTTCATGCGGAGCTTCTGGCACGACACGTTTAATGATACGACCAATTTTTTCCAACTCTGCCATCAAATTTTCCTTGTTTTGCAGACGGCCAGCTGTATCAATCATGAGAATATCAATACCTTCAGCTACTGCACGTTCCATCCCGTCAAAGACCACACTAGCTGGATCAGCTTTTTCTGGTCCTGTAACCACTGGAACATCCACACGACGTCCCCATTCAGCTAATTGGGCAACTGCACCAGCACGGAAGGTATCTGCAGCAACCAGCATGACTTTCTTGCCAGCTTGTTTGTAACGGTGAGCAAGCTTACCAATAGATGTTGTTTTTCCGACACCATTAACACCTACAAAGAGCATAACTGTCAAACCATCTTGGAAGTTAATGCTTTCATTGTATTGTCCATCTTTTTCGTAAAGCTCTACCAATTTTTCGATGATGACACGACGAAGGGCATCAGGTTTCTTGGCATTTTCAAGCTTAGCTTCGTAACGTAGCTCTTCTGTTAAGTTTGACGCTACCTGTACACCAACGTCACTCATGATTAAGAGTTCTTCTAGTTCTTCGAAGAATTCTTCATCAACAGAACGGAAGTTAGCAAAGAAGGCATTCAAACGAGCACCAAATCCCGTACGAGTTTTCTTGAGACTACGGTCATATTTTTCCTGTACAGTCTCTTGAACTGGAGGAATTTCTTCGATTACTAGATCTTCTTCCACTTCTTCAGAAGTGTCTAATTCAGTTTCGTCTGATTGAGCTTGATTAGCTTCTTCATCGTCGCTATCACTTGAAGCTACTTCTTCAACTGGTGACTCAGGTTCTTCTGCAACAAACTCTGCTACCTCTTGAGCGCTGGCTTCAGTTTCTTCAACTTCTGTTGACTCTGACTCTTCCTGACAACAATGGCATTCAGTTTCTTCTTCAAGCTGAATTTCTTCATGAGGAGTTGCTATTGGTTCAACTGTTTCTGTAGTAGTTTCTGCTACTGGTTCTTCCGACTCACTAGCTTCTTTAGAATAAGTTTCCTCAAATTCTGAACTTTGGTCGATTTCTTCAGTATTTTCCTCTTCAGCTTCCTTGCTTACAGATTCTGTAACTTCGTCGCCAGGTTCTGTCAGATCCAAGTTTTCCAAAGCTTCTTTAACAACTTCTTCGATTTTTGGTTCTTCTTTTCTACCAAATAAACGGTCAAATAATCCCATACTTTAGTTCTCCTTCAGTACATATTTTTCAATGGCCCAGGCGACAGCTTCCTCGTCGTTAGTCATAGGGGTGACTACATTTGCAACTTCCTTGACCTCAGGCACAGCATTTTGCATAGCAACACCTAGTCCTGCCCATTCAATCATAGAAAGGTCATTGGCCTCATCTCCACAAGCCATCACCTGACTTTGGTCAATTCCTAGGTGGTCGATCAATTTAGCTAGTCCAGTAGCCTTATGAACGTTCTTTGGTGACCATTCCAAAAGCATGTCGCGAGATTTAAAAATTTCGTAGTTGTTAAACAAGTCTGGTGAAATATTAGCAATTGCTGCATCCAGTGGTTCTTGGGCAAAGGCTGTCACACATTTGTTGTAGGTCATCTGACTAGACAAATCTTCAAAGTCAATTGGAACGAAAGTCAGAGCAGGATTAAATTTAGCATACAGACTCTCTTGATCTGATTGGATTTGGTAAACGGTACCTTCAGAAATGGCATCTAAAGGAATGCCTAGTTTTTCAGTTTCCTCATAAATGCGTGTCACATCATCAATCGAAAAGACTGTCTTATCAAGGATTTCACCCGTGTTTTTCTGAACCAAGCCTCCATTAAAGGTGATAGTATACTCATCATCATGGCCGTCTGTTCCAAGCTCTTTGAGGAAGAAATCCATTGCCTTGAGGGGACGTCCAGTTGTCAGTACCACTTTTACTCCCTGATCACGCGCAGCCTTTAAAGTTGCCTTGGTACGATCAGTTAATTTCTTGTCTGTCGTCAGCAAGGTTCCATCTAAGTCCAAAGCAATTAATTTAATATCTGCCATTACAATTCCTCCATATAAGCAATAACTGATTGGTCCTTGTGGTGTCCAATAACTGTTTCAGCAAGTTCTAAAATCTCTGGACGAGCATTTTCAGGTGCGACTGGGTGCCCAACCACTTGCATCATGTGAAGATCATTTAGATTATCACCAAAGGCCATCACTTGATCCATATCCAGATTTAATTTCTTAGCCAATTCGACAATAGCGACTCCCTTATCAACATGATCTAAAACGATATCAATGGATTCAAAGCCTGTCGTCATAGCCTTGACTCCAGGAACATGTTCATTGACCCAAGCTTCTCCGGCTTCTACTGTCTCTTCAGTAAAGTTAGTTGTGAATTTGAAAATCTCATCGGTAATATCTTCAAGACTAGCTACTTTTTTGATATTTTCATTGTAATGATGACTAAACATTAGATAGGTTTCATCTACTGTGTCTAATACATAGCAAGCCTCTTTGCCAGTCAAGAGCATCTTTTTCTCATCAAAATAAGGTGAAGTCTTTAGCTTTTCAAATGTTGATAGGTAAAAATCACGAGGCATGGTTGCTTCATAGAGGTCCTCTCCATGGAAACGAACGAGACTCCCATTTTCAGCAATGAAAATAATCTCATCTTTGACATCCGCAAAATGCTTTTCAAGTGACAAAAGCCCACGACCTGAGGCAACAGCAAAGTAGATTCCTTTTTCTTGATAAGAATGGAGCAACTTTTTCAGACGCTCCATATCAAATTGACCGGCAGCATCCAAAAAAGTACCGTCCATATCCGTTGCTACTAATTTAATCATAAAATTCTTCATACTCCAATTAATAAATCTACCTTCTATTATACCATAGAAAAAGTAAAAAAAGACGTGCTGAATTGACACGTCTTTGTCTTCTATAAATAATCCCGTAGGGCCAATTTAAAGGCCAGGCTGATTTGCTTACCTTCTTTTATCTACAACCTCTCAACACTTTTCTTCCAAAGTTCTTGATTGAAGTCTATTCTGAGAGTTCATCAGCTATTGCGTAAAAATCATCAATCTTTGGCTGAGATACATTTGTCACAATCATAAATAGCATATAGTTCTTGACATATAATCTTGCATATGAAAAAATACTTGTTGGAGGTTAATCATATGACTGAAAAAATCAAAAACTGGGTTAATATTTGCGTTTTGAAAAATCAAGAAATTTTATTACTTAATAGACAGCACGATAATTTTCCTGGCTGGATTCCACCAGGGGGAAAAGTTGAATTCCCTGAAAGTTTTTTTGAAGCTGCATTACGGGAACTTAAGGAAGAGACTGGACTCACTGCATTAAATCTTGAATTAAAAGGAATTTCAGGCTTTACTAATTCAATTGGTAATGAGAGATTTGTCTTCTATGACTTTTTATGTACTCAGTTTACTGGTGAACTAAGTACATCTGCTGAAGGTGAGCCAAAATGGTGGAATCTAAAAGATATTGATAAAATACCAATGCAAGATGAAATAAGAAAAAGGCTACCACTTTATTTAAGAAAAGG
The DNA here is from genome assembly GCF_001075875.1 of Streptococcus oralis. Lineage (GTDB taxonomy): Bacteria > Bacillota > Bacilli > Lactobacillales > Streptococcaceae > Streptococcus > Streptococcus oralis_I. The sequence continues at coordinate 5,930 of NZ_JUOS01000085.1, read as the reverse complement.
AAGCTTTGAAAGTATTAACTATTGGGATGATAATAAGAAATGCATTAGTGAAAACAAAACAATTTTATTTGACTAATATTCTCTACAGTATCATCAAATGCAAAAATCTCAGTCCATTAGTAATTTTTGTATAATTCAACACTCAACACAATCCGTCTTTAATAACATATAATTTAACGTTTTACAAAACAAGGGTATCTAATAAAAATCATCTACTCTAACAATTTTTTCCTTGTACCTATAGATAGCTAAAAAGCCTTGGAAACATTTCAAGGCTTTCTTTGTATTTTACTGTATCAATTTCCTTATTCCGATTTCAGTTGTGACAAGTTTAATCATATATATTTCCATTCTCCAGTTAAAAATCTATCTTCTATTGGGCCAATTGTTATTAAAAATATAAGCCCTTTTCCACACTTTCCTGAATTAACTCTTCCGTCAGTTTCCATAATTCTTCTGATTCACTTTTTATGAACTTTTTCTTTTCTAATACCATGTCTGCACTGATATTATCAGGATTATAATTGAATTCTGACACTTCCAAGTGATTTATCAGCGGTACCAAGGCGTCGATAACTCTTGCATATCTTGCTTCAGAACTCTGCCCTTTTTCAAATTCCAACCACGAATTTTTCATTTGTAAATATTTTTCTTCTGGAAGGATACTCATTGTTTTTTCAATAGATGCTAGTTCTCTATCATGAGAATGAAGCTTTTTTTCATCATCAAACACCCAAGTATCTCCGGCATAAATCTCACCTAAATCATGAATCAATAACATAGAAGTGACTTTTTCCATATCCAATTTTTCAGGATAATAATCTTGAAGAACCATCGCAGCTATGGCACCCTGACAAGAATGTTCGGCACTATTTTCAAATCTGCCATCAAGAGTTCTATTAAATCTTCTTACTGACTTTAACTTCTCTATTTCTTTAATAAAATCAACTGAATGTTTCAAATTACTCATTGCTATTCCTACCTTATTCGAAATTACAAATATAATAGCAAAAATTAATCTTTACATCATTCATTTCCCGTATTTGCAAAAAAATAACGCCTAATCCACATGAGATTAGACGCTGATAATATAACTCTCGCTTATTCATCAATTCAAGGTTCTCTTATCCATATTTGGTAAAGAGAGCTTGAACTTAATAATACAAAGTCGAATCACAAAGCCAACTATCGAGAGAATGATAAAGACAGTAATTCTTGGAAAGTGAAGGACAAAGGCCAACCAGTAATAAATAACTCCAATTACGAAAGATAGAAGGGCATAAATGTCTTCTTTTAGAACACTTGGAACTTCGTTGATTAAGAGGTCTCGGATAATACCTCCACCGGCTCCTGTTAAACAAGCCAAAATCCCTGCAGACATCAAATTTAGCTTACTATCCACTAAGGCTGTCGCTCCAATCAAGGAGAAGATAATCAGCCCAATGGAATCAAAGATGAGATAGGCTTCCCTCAACCACTTATAGAACTTTTTATCATGACTGGCATTGGCCTGTTTTGAAGTCACAAAGACATACATGATAACAGCTACTAGGATAGAGACATAAATGGGGCTAGGATCTGCTAGAGAAGCTGGAAAGCGACTAATAATGGAATCTCTTAGGATTCCTCCGCCTACTGCAGTTACAATTGCCAATAAACTGATTCCAAAAATATCTAAACGTTTACCGAATCCTTTGATGGCTCCTGAAGCAGCAAAGGCTATAGTTCCAATATAATTACAGATCATTAGGAATAGATCAAAATCCATATAAGCTCCTCAATTTATTTTTGTAACCTTTCCGACTTCTTGAAGGTCATTCTACATGCTCTAACTTGAAATTACATATTGAAAATAAACTAAGCATCCATATTCTCTAAATCTTTTAGTTTAACAGAGACAATCTTAGATACACCAGATTCTTGCATGGTCACCCCATAGATAGAGTCTGCTGCTGCCATGGTTCCCTTACGGTGGGTAACGACGATAAACTGACTATCCTTGTCAAATCGGTTAAGATAATCCCCAAAACGTTTAACGTTTGCTTCATCAAGTGCAGCTTCTACTTCATCCAAGATAACAAATGGAATGGTCTTGACACGAATGATTGAGAAGAGCAAAGCCAGAGCTGACAGGGCCTTCTCTCCACCACTCATGAGATTGAGAGATTGGATTTTTTTACCTGGTGGTTGAACAGAGATTTCGACACCTGCTGTCAATAAATCTCCTTCTGTCAGGATTAGGTCTGCTTGACCACCGCCAAACATCTGCTTGAAAGTCACCTTAAAGGACTCACGAATAGCTTCAAACGTAGACTTGAAGCGCTCTTTCACTTCGTCATTCATCTCTGTAATGGTTTCAAGAAGAAGATTTTTAGCAGAAAGAATGTCATCACGCTGACTATTTAAGAATTCCAAGCGTTCGTGAACTTCGTCAAACTGTTCAATAGCATCCAAATTGACTGGACCAAGTGAACGAATGGATTTTTCCAAATTCTTAACCTTTTGTTCAGCGACAGCCAAGTCTTCCAATTGGTTGGCTTGTTCTAATGCTTCAGTATAACTAATCTGGTATTCTTCAGTCAGTTGACCTTGAAGATAGCGAAGGCGGTCTGTAATCTTCTCTTTAGTCGCTTCTGCTCGTGTTTGCTTACGAATCCATTCTTCATTTTGCTGACGAGCTTGTTCTAAATGACTAGCAATATCATCCAATTGACCTTCAATATCATCTAGTTCAAACTGCTTACGAATGAGTCCCTGTTGAATTTCTTCTTTTTGACTCTTGGCTTCTGCTTCCTGCTTGTTCAAAAGTTCCGTATCAACCTTTTCAAGATTGTCTACCTTTTCTTGCAAAAGACGTTCAATCTCTTCTTGTTCGATATTGAGGTTCTCAAGTTCTTTGTTAATCCGTTCAATATCCGCAACTTCGTAACGTTTTCGCCCTATCATTTCTGTTTTGAGCAGACGTTCTTGAGAAAGTTTATCCTGCAAGTTTTGGTAGCGTTCCTGAATAGCATTTTTATTGGACTTGATTTCTTCGATTTCAGATTCCAGCTTTTGCTTTTCAGTTGCAATAACTGCGAGACGTTCTTGGCATTTTTCTTTTTCAGCTTGCCAATCTCCACCTCTGAGATTGTTTAATTCTTTTTCCTGAAGTTCTAAAAGTGTCTCAAGTTCTTCAACTTGCTGGCATGTTTGTTGATAAGCAAGATACAAGCCTTGCTCTTCTATACGAGCCTGCTCTCCTTTGGACTTAATGGTCTCCAAAGTTTGAGTGAGGGTAGCTAAGTTTTCTTGAACTGATTTCAGATTTTCTTCCTCTTGGCGAAGAAGTTTTTCTTCTTGAGCAATTTCTTTTTGCAATTGCTCCAATTCAGGTTTGATGAAAATGCTGTTATTTTGACGATTGGCACCACCAGCATAAGAACCACCTGTTCGTAGTTCTGTACCGTCTAGCGTTACCATACGAACTTGATAGCGTACCTTACGAGCCGCATCACGCGCATGCTCGACTGTATCAAAAATAGCTGTGGTAGCTAGCAGATTTTTAAAGATAGCTTCAAGCTTGGCATCAAAAGTAACCAGTTCATCTGCCATGCCAAGAAAACCAGGACTTGAGGCAATCACATCTTGATTCTGCCCAGAAATGCTCCGAGCTTTGATAGTTGTCAAGGGTAGGAAGGTAGCGCGACCCGCTCGATTTCTCTTAAGAAAATCGATGGCCTTTGTTGCTGCCTGTTCATCTTCAACGATTATGTGTTGGCTACTTGCACCGAGAGCAATCTCAAGGGCTGTTTGATAATGAACGTCAAAGGTTAAATGTTCACTAACAGCTCCAACAATACCGCCCAAGCGATTTTTTTCTTGTAGTACACTCTTAACACCTGCATAAAAATTGCTATGGTTTTTAAGAATGTTCTCCAAACTTTGTGCCTTGGCCTGTTTGTTTTTCAGGCTATCCAAACGGTCGAAGAGTTGATTTTGCTGACTTTGATAAGCCTTCTTTTGTGCTTCTTCTTGCTTGGCATTGGTTTGATAGTCAGCGAGTAAGTTCTGTACTTCTTCTTTAGCTGATTTAAGGGCAGCTTCTTGCTCAGCAGCCTTGGACTTGGCAGAAGCCAATTGCTCCTTCAAGGATTCTAATTGTTCTTCTTGCTTTTGAGTTTGTTGGCGACTATTTTCAAGGTCGTTCTCAATACGTGTCAGCTGGTTAGACACATCAGCTTCTTCTTGCAGAAAGGCAACGAAGCGTTCACGCAATTGCTCAATCATTTGGTCTGGATCATCAGAAAAAGCTAATAATTCTGCTTCTAGCTGATTGAGTTCCTTCGTATTGACAGCTAAATTTTCTTCTAACTGATTTAGATTGGCTTCTTTTTCTTCCCTCTCTTGAATAAGAGCCTTTCTCTTTTCATCTAAACCAGCCAAACGAGTCTGCGCTTCTTGTTGATTGAGGGAAACCTGCTCAGTTTCTAGTTTTGATAAAGCTAACTTACGTTCTAAATCACTGATTAAACTAGTCAAATCCATCAAGCTTGACTGGTCTTTTGCCATCTCAGCCTGTAGATCATGACGTTTCTTTTTGAGAGCTTGATTTTCTTCTTCTAAGTCTTGACGTTTTTGATAATAACCGGTTAAAAGTTCTTGGACTTGGTTTAATTCTTCTTCAGTTAGATCCAATTCAGCCTTATTGGCTTGAATCTGAGCAACCAAAACGTCCAAGTATATCGCTTTACGCTGACCGTCCAACTCCATAAATTTACGAGCTGTAGCTGCTTGCTTCTCCAAAGGCTTGATTTGATTATCCAGCTCATATATGATGTCTTCTAAACGGTCTAGATTGTCCTGAGTTTGTTGAAGCTTGCTTTCTGTCTCTTTACGACGGGTTTTATACTTCAAAACTCCAGCCGCTTCTTCAAAGATAGCGCGACGTTCTTCAGGTTTGGAGTTAAAGATTTCTTCGACCTTCCCTTGGGAAATAATAGAGAAGGAATCGCGCCCAAGACCAGTATCTAAGAAAAGGTCATGGATATCACGGAGACGAACTTTTTTCCCGTCTATCTTGTACTCACTATCTCCACTACGATAGATATGACGTTCAACTTTGATTTCCTGGCCTGCATCCTTAATAAAGCCATCTTGATTATCCAAAGTAACAATAACAGAAGCGTAGTTTAGAGGCTTCCGACTTTCTGTTCCTGCAAAGATGACATCAGGCATCTTCCCACCACGCAGACTCTTGACACTAGATTCACCAAGTGCCCAACGGAGGCTTTCAGTGATATTTGATTTCCCAGAGCCATTTGGTCCTACAACCGCCGTCACCCCTTGGTCAAAAACAACCTTGGTCTTGTCAGCAAAGGACTTAAACCCTTGGATCTCAATTTCCTTTAAATACATGAATCCAGCCCTTTCTCAACTGCATTTTTAGCGGCTTCCTGCTCGGCCAATTTTTTAGAGCGTCCTTTACCTGAACCTAGACTTTGCCCCTCAACAAGGACTTCAACCTCAAACATCTTATCATGGGCTGGTCCAATCTCTGAAATCACCTGATAACGAATATCAACATCTCCATTAACTTGGAGCAATTCTTGAAGGTGAGTCTTATAATCCTTGATCATCTCAAAATCGCCAGCTTCAACCTTAGGAATCATGACTTGGTAGATAAAGGTTTTTACAGTCTTTATATCCTTGTCTAAAAGCAGAGCACCCAAAAAGGCTTCAAAAGCGTCACCCAAGATCGTGTCTCGGTTACGACCACCAGACTTTTCCTCCCCCTTACCAAGCTTGATAAACTGGTCAAACTGACAATCACGGGCAAAACCAGCCAAACTCTCCTCTCGGACAATCATAGCACGGAGTTTTGACAAGTCCCCTTCTGGTTTTTTAGGGTATTTTTTAAACAGATATTCTGAAATTAATAATTGCAGAAC
>NZ_JUOS01000084.1 GCF_001075875.1 Streptococcus oralis | reverse complement strand
TGAGCAACAAGCTTCTGTTTCAGCATCAACTTCTATCAGTGAGAGTGCTTCTACATCAGCGTCAACAAGTGCAGTAGCCTCAGCTTCAGCTTCAACGAGTGCTGTGGCAAGCGCATCAGCTTCAACGAGTGCGGTAGCCTCAGCTTCAGCTTCAACGAGTGCGGTAGCTAGTGTCTCAGCTTCAACAAGTACTTCATTGTCAGCGTCTGCAAGTTCAACGGTAAGTAATTCGCAAACGGCTACTGTGGATTCAACACAAGTAGTGAGCCAAGAAGAGACTGTAGAAAGTACTGAAGCTCAGCCTGTTTCTCAAGCGGAAACACTTTCGCCAACACTAGATGGCAAGGTAAGTCTTGCGAATTCTATTTCTAGGGCTGAAACCATTAATTCCATTCAAGCAGATGTGGCTACGACAGCAACTACAGCTATTGCTGCGACTGTAACAACAGAAGCGACAGCTAAGAAGACTGAAGAAGATCGCAAAAAACTAGCTAAACTATCCGCTGAAATGGGTGAGTATCTTGCTAAAGCAGTTGATTTACCAGATGCTGATTCAGCCATCACTAAGGTAAGTAGTGCTATCTTAGAAATTGAAAAAGCTTTAGCGAATTCAACTAGTGATTTGACAGCTGTAGTGAATAAGGCCACTTTGGCTCGTGATTCTATTGCTGCTGTAGTTTCTCAAAGTATTTCTAATCAAAATCTGAAAGAAGGAGATACAACAAGTCAAGATGTAGCAACTCCATCTAAAGTTCTTTTAGACCAAAATCTATCAGAAGCAGAAATACTTGCAACTCTTGCTACTAATTATTCATCAAAAGTAGCTAACTTAGAGAAGAAGGCCTCTCTGGATGCCGCTATTGCAAAAATCCAGTCTGAAATATCAAACAGTGATCGCTTACTAAAAGCTAAGGCAACTGAAGCTCAATATGTCCAACAACGAGAACAATTGGGAAGTGCAGTTGATGAGTTGATGTCAGCACTGACTGCTGCAGGTTTTTCGGGCAATACAACTGTTAATGGTAGCCCTGCTATAAGCGCAAATTTAAACATTGCAGTGGGTCAAACAAAAGTATACCCTGGTGAAGGGAAAGATCCAAATTATAATATCCCGATTTATTACAAGTTAACTGTGACAAATGATGGGTCTAAAATGACCTTCGTTTATACTGTTACGTATGATAACCCATCAACGACAACTGTTGAATACCCATCATTAGGCATGAACTATGCAATCTACAATACTAGGACATCTAATGGTTCCATGTTTACTTTGGGTAGTGGCTTTGGAACTCCTTCGAATGTAAATAATTACATTACAGATTCAAGTGGGGAAAAAGTTATAGACTATAACACTTCTATAATGACGCAAGAAGGTAATGGCTATAGTTGGGGAGATGGAGCCCAAATGACTGGCTATTTTGCCAATAAGGGTTATGGATTAACATCATCTTGGACTGTTCCAATCAAATCTACTGGCGATACATCTTTCACCTTTAGCCCTGTTGCTCGTCAAACTTCAGATTCAACGGGTACTAATTTCTTCAATGTCATTGTTGAAAGAGAAGATGATACAAATCAGTCAGTTTCGCAATCAGCGTCAACAAGTGCAGTAGCAAGTGCCTCAGCATCGACTAGCGCAGTAGCTTCAGCCTCAGCATCAACTAGCGCAGTAGCCTCAGCTTCAGCATCAACCAGCGCGGTAGCTTCAGCCTCAGCGTCAACAAGTGCAGTAGCAAGTGCTTCAGCATCGACTAGCGCGGTCGCTTCAGCT
>NZ_JUOS01000083.1 GCF_001075875.1 Streptococcus oralis | reverse complement strand
AAGACTCAGGATGCGGTAGACAAAGCCTTGCAAGCAGCTCTAACTTCTATCAACCAACTTAAAGCGACTCCGAAAGAGGAAGTAAAACATTCAAATCTTCCGACTGAAGGTGTTAAAGAATTGAGCTTTAGTCAACCAAGCCTTGAGGTAGTAGAAGAAGCTCTCAACTTCAAGACTGTTAAACGAGAAGATCCAACTCTTCCAGAAGGTGAAACTCGCGTAACTCAGGTAGGTCGCGCAGGCAAGGAACGTATCTTAACAGAAGTAGCACCAGATGGAAGCCGTACTGAAAAATTGCGTGAAGTTGTTGAAGTGGCGCAAGATGAGATTGTGCTAGTCGGAACTAAGAAAGAAGAATCAGGCAAAACAGAGGCAGCTATCCATGAAGTGCCAGAGTTTACTGGTGGTGTAAATGGTTCAGAAGCAGCTATC
>NZ_JUOS01000082.1 GCF_001075875.1 Streptococcus oralis | reverse complement strand
TAGTGTATACAAAAAGGCCAACATCCATTATATTAAAAGCGCTGAAACCTAAAACAAAAGGATGATGACCATATGAACAATATACTAGAAGCTACACTACAAATCAAAGATAAAAACATTATTTGGGATAATAAAGTTCAAGAGAAGATATTTAAAAAGAGAAAATCTTTATTTTATGCAGCTACTTATACGCATAAACCAGAATTTTGTACCGTTTGTGGGTGTGTTAGCCGAAATAATAATATCGTTAAAAACGGCACGAAAACATCTCGTATCACTCTCTGTTCTGTTTCAGGCCTAGCGGCCTACTTAAATCTACGCAAGCAGAGATTTCTCTGTAGAGAATGCGGCTCTTCATTTACCGCAGACACTAGTCGAATCGTAGAAAAACACTGTCATATCTCTAAACGCTTAAAAAACGAAATTAAATCAAAAATAAGTGAAACAGTATCTGAAACCTATATCGCAAAAGAAACAAATGTTTCAGTTCATACGGTAAGACGTATCATAGATGATACAACACGTTTACTAAAGATTAAACCATTACACGATTTACCTGAGCATTTGTGTTTTGATGAATTTAAATCCGTCAAATCTTCCGATAGTAATATGAGCTTCATTATTTGTGATAGCACTACACACAAGCTGGTCGATGTTGTACGAGATAGAAAATCTTACAGCTTGAAAAAGTATTTTCATCGTTTTGAGCCTAAGACTAGATTAAAGGTAAAAACTATCTCCATCGACATGTACTTACCGTACATTCAATTAATAAAAGAAATGTTTCCTAACGCTAAAATTATCATTGATCCTTTTCATATCGTACAAGCCTTAAATAGAGAATTAAATCGAACTCGGGTACGTGTCATGAATAAGCATCGCTATAAAGACTCTAAATTATATCGAAAGTTAAAACATTATTGGAAGTTAATTTTAAAGAACTCTAATGAACTTCAGAACTATAAATATAATCGTTATAAGCTTTTTGAAAGCTTCATAACAAGTAAAGGAATCGTAGATTATATCTTAGAAAAAAATCCATCTCTTAAAAATGATTATGAGGTTGTACATTCACTTCGTGAATGTATACAGGATAGAGATTATATAGAATTCAAGGAAACGATTGAAGCAGCTACGCAATTAGACCTATCTCCTGGTTTAAAAAGAGTATTAAAGACTCTTATGACTTACTTGCCATATATTCAAAATACTTGTGAGTATCCAACTAGAACAAATGGCCCTATTGAAGGAATAAACAATAAAATAAAAGTGCTTAAAAGAAATGCCTACGGCTTTAGAAACTATTACCATTTTAGAAATAGGATTATTTTAATAACAAAAATGTTTGGCCCAAAACAAAAAGGAATTAAGCAACAATTAGTTGCTTAATCCCTTCCTAAATTTCTTCATCAACACTATTTGACAAAGAGCCCTTTTTTAGTGCTCAAAATAGCACTCAATTTTAAATGGATTTGGTGTTCAAAAAATATAATCAAATGCAACAAACTAATTTCATTTTTAATAGGCACAATTAATTTTAGAAGATAGTACGAAAAAATATTGACTATTTTCTTTAGAATGTGTAAAATTTAGATAGATTATTTAAAGTGAGGTTTTTTTATCTTGTCTATATTAAAGAAGAAAGTTAATATGTTTAGTGTACTATTGAATGTGGTATTAATAGCTATTATAGCTATTGGAGTGCTATTTTTCTTACCTAAGGAACATAAATCAGAAGTCAAATCGTCAATTAATATCGAAAGTATTGAAAAAGTGAATGAAGTTGTATTTTTGAATGCGGGAATTAATGAAATTATTTCTGAAACAAAAACAACTCAAGTTTTTGGGTTTGATGTGCCGTTCTCTAAAAAAGCAGCATTAGTAATTTTAAATTATAAAGCTAAATTTGGAATTAAAAGTAGTGTAAAGGTTGAACAAATAAGCGAAAAAGAATATAAGGTTATTGTTCCAAAATTGGAAGTAATTGGTGTTGAACTTTCAAAAGATAATCCTTATGATTTATATGATAGTCATGGAGAGTTATTAAGTGGAACTACAGAAGATATTGATACTGGGAAATTGGTCGCTAACCAACTTTCTAGTGATAAACAAGCAGAGTATTTAGATAAATTTAAGAGTGAAATTAAAGAATCTGCAATCAATTATTATAAAACAATATTTTCTTCAATGGATTCTGAAGTAAAAGTAACTATAGAATTTACAGAATAATTTTTGAAATACAAAACCCTGGCCATCTCTGGTCAGGGTTTTGTGTGGTTCTATAATTTTTAGGGTTGATGGAAATTTTCCACCAACCCTATTTTAGTGTATACAA
>NZ_JUOS01000081.1 GCF_001075875.1 Streptococcus oralis | reverse complement strand
GACTGAGAAATAAGATTATTGACTCACTATTTATGGAAGTAGTTATTTAAGAGAGAAAGAGGAGTTACCAAAAAGTTACTAAAATTTGAAAAATGAGTCTATTTTGCAAGATTCAAAAGTCCTAAAATCCTATTAAATCAAGGTTATAAGATTTAAAAAATGTATTCATAGAACTCAAAATCCAGTGTCCGCAAGGACGTGCCGGTTCGACCCCGGCCGC
>NZ_JUOS01000080.1 GCF_001075875.1 Streptococcus oralis | reverse complement strand
GCAAAGCTATGGTCACCATTCATTTCAAAAGGAGATTTTATGGGTCATAAAAGTATGGTAGGAAGTCTGTTTATTCTTATATTTAGTTTTGTTACAGTTGGTTGTAGTAATCAAAATTCTGAGCTTTCTAGTAAAGATATTAGTTTATCTACTTCAACTACTAGTAACGAGATAAAGTCTGGGGACTCTAAGAAAGATTATAAAGATTTGTACAAGTCAGTTTTTGATGATTACCAAAAAATATTTTCTACTTCAAATGATTCAACTGCAATTTCAAATCTTTATCAAAGTTTAAAAGCTACTGAACGTCCTATCAATAGTTGGTCTATTGAAAATGCTATAAATCGTTCAGATGATATGCGTTACTCTTTTGTTGATTTAAATGATGATGGGGTTGAGGAGTTACTTGTTGCTGATCTTAATTTAAGTGGAAAATACTTTTTAACTGGAGTGTACTCTTTACAAGAAGGTAAACCTGTGCTTTTAGCAGAAGGATTTGCTGCAGGACATGGTGGAGCTAGGAATGCGGCAATTATTTATCAAGGTGGGGAGATTCTTGAATTAAGTTGGTCGTCTGGAACTGGTAAAGGTTATGGAGCTCTTTATAAGTTAAATGAAAATCAAAAGGGGGCTAGTAAACTTCAGGAAAAAGAATTTCAAATAGAATCTAATTATATTGGATCTAATTTTGGAAAAACTGAATCTGATCAAATTTATTTAAGAGGTTTTGATTGGCAGAAATTTGAAACTTCGACTAGCTCTTCTATCTCCGAGGATAGACAAAAAGCTCCTTGGAATGCAAGCAAATCTGCAAAATTAGAATCCTTCATTAAAGGATGGGGCGAAAGACTAGGTCAACCTAATTACCAAAAAGGAATTTCTGGTGGTGATGTTGGTGCGGATAATCTCTATACCTTTGGAGATGGACCAAGCGAGAAAATGAATGCCGAATACACAGATACAGGTTTAGGTAACGCTAAGTATCGAATTGTGGAGCGCTATAGTAACTGGGATAAATACCCGGACGTGCACAGCTACTTTTTTGCGATAACTGATACAGGGGAAGCGATTGTTTTTCATTCTCCAACAACAAATGGTGGAGTCATGTATTTAAAGCCGACAGAGAATACAGAGATCCAAGCGGAGTTTAAACGCTTAGTTGAGGAAGAATAGAAAAATGAAGAGTTTGGTCTTGGCCAAGCTCTTTTTATAAAAATCTCTTTCTTCCGTGTTTATGCTTTTTGAGTGTTTAATGGTATACTTGTGTTAAGTCAGATAGAAAAGTGTCATTCGATGACGACATTATCAGTAAGGAGAATATATGCCAAAAATTGTGAAGTTTCATAGTATTTATTATAGATTTGTTCTATTTATAGTTTTTTTATATTTTTCTGTTGTCTATCAAATTGCTGGGCGTGAAATTCAAGAATTTACTATATTTAATTACGCCTTTAGCTTTCATCAAACACAGTTAGTGTATTGCCTTCTTTTATTGATTTTAGTTGGCATTGGCATAAATTTTCTTTGCCCTTGGAAATTTTCTATATCTCCAAAAGGGATTTATCTTAGAAGATTAGATCTATTTGTACCCTGGAGTGATATTAGTGGAGTTTCGCATGTTTGGATTAACAAGGTGAGTAATTTTAGTAGTGGGATTAATTTTTATAACAATAAATGTTTAGTTTTCTATCGTCATGATTACAAGCCAATTTGTATCTATAATATTTCTTTATTGGCTTTATTTGCTGTCAAACTCTTTAATCCTCAGATCAAGACGAATATCTTATCGGCTAGTTTTGCTACGGGGGTTAATATTCTATTAAATGCTTCACTTTTATTTTATCTTTACTTTTTTGATTTGAAGACTCTTAGTTTTAGTTCTTTTTTACTTTTTGGCTTACTCTACTTTATAAAAATTTTTATCATTCCTTTATGGTTGGTTTATAGTCAAAATTGTAAGTATGGTCCTTATCTGGTGCATAGTAGTTTCTTTAAGAGGAATGCTTCAGATGTGATTCATGTTTGATTTTATCAAAAAATGACTTTCTGCTTTTGAGTAGAAAGTTTTTTTATTATTTCTATATCGAAATAATTGACAGATGTAATAAAAAGTATTACAATAAATTAAGAAAGTTCTATATAGAAGTAAAGGAGATAAAATGGACAAGATGTTAGGGGGCTACCAAGCTCTACAGATTCGATTGTTGAATGGGCGTATCTTTCAAAAACTCTTGAGCAAGGAACCAGATGCCCAATACAGAAGTGAGCAGGGAAAAATTTTAACAATCTTGTGGAAGCAAGAGTTGGGTTGTGCTACCGCAACTGATATTGCTCTTGCGACAGGTCTGGCAAACAATACGCTGACCAGTATGGTTAAGAAATTAGAAGAACAGGGTTTGGTTACGATTAAGCCTTGTACACAGGATAAAAGAAAAAAATATATCTCTTTGACAGATCTCGGTTGGGCGCAAAAAGAAATTGGAGACCGTGTCAGTAAAGAGTTAGGTGAAATTTTCTACCAAGGATTTTCGGATCAAGAAATCCAGGAATTTGAAGCTTATCAAGAGCGTATTATCACTAATTTAAAGAAAAAAGAAAACGAGGAATAAATCATGTCCATTCAAGCACAAAATGCACAAAATCTATATATTCGTGCTATTCAAGATGGCCGTATAGCAGAAGCGCAAGCAAGCTCAGTAGGGGATACCTATATCCAACACTCGACAGGAGTGCTGGATGGGAAAGAAGGATTCGCTACTTTTTTTGCAGATTTTTTCAAGCGCCATCCAGAACGTGAAATCAAGATTGTTCGTACCATTGAAGATGGCAATCTGGTTTTTGTTCATGTGCACCAGTACCTAAACGGTGGAGAAGCCCAATGGGTGACGACAGATACTTTCCGTGCAGATGAAAATGCTCGTATCGTTGAGCATTGGGATGTTATTGACTACTATCGTACACCTGAAAATGAGCAACTTGATCAGATCTTTGGAGATTTTGAAATCAAGGACTTGGACAAGTCAGCGGAAAATAAAAAGCTGGTCCGTCGTTTCTTGACAGAAATTTTCCAAAACAAGGAGCTCGATCAATGGGAAGACTTTGTGGCAGAGGATGTGATTCAGCATAATCATGAGATTGGGCAAGGGAGTCAAGCTTATAAGGATTACGTACGCGAGCACCATGTGGCCTATGACTTTGTTTTCCAACTCTTGACTCAAGGAAATTTTGCAGTGAGTTATGGTCAGGTATTGATTGATGGCGTTGCCTATGCTCAATACGATATCTTCCGTTTAGAAAATGGGAAAATTGTTGAACATTGGGATAATAAGGAAGTTATGCCTAAGGTAGAGGACTTGACCAATAGAGGGAAATTTTAAATATGAAAGCAGTTGTTGTAAGCACTCCAGGTGGACCGGAGGTATTAGAAGTTGTCGAACGACCAAAACCAGTCCTGAAGGCAGGTTGGACCTTGGTGAAAATCCAAGGATTTGGCATCAATCATAGTGAAATTTTTACCCGTAAGGGACAATCACCATCTGTGAAATTTCCTCGTGTATTAGGGATTGAGTGTGTCGGTCTTGTGGAAGAAACGACACGACCGGATTTGAAGATTGGTCAACAAATCATTTCCATTATGGGAGAGATGGGGCGAGCCTTTGATGGAGGTTACGCAGAGTATACACTTCTTCCAAATGAACAAATTTATCCAATCAAGACAGAACTTGATTTGGAAAGTTTGATCGCACTACCTGAAACTTATTATACGGCCTTTGGATCTTTTCTCAATCTTAAGATTGAGGAGAAAGATAGCGTGTTAGTTCGAGGAGCAACCAGTGGTGTAGGAATTGCCTTTGCTAAACTGCTTAAAGGAAAATTTCCTAAGATTCACCTGACAGGAACCAGCCGAAATTTAGCTAAGGAACAGCAATTGAAGGCAGTCGGATTTGATCAGGTGATTTTGACTAAGGATGGTGTCTTGCACACGAAAGAGCAGTTCGATAAGGTTTTGGATCTTGTTGGTCCCAGCGCTATTCTCGATACTTTTGCGCGGACAGCAGAAGGTGGGATTATCTGTTCTTGTGGCCTACTGGGTGATCAGTGGACTGTTCCAGCCTTTGATCCAATCGAGATGCTCTCTCGCAATCTCTACTTGACGACCTTTGCTTCTGCCAATGTGTCTCAAGACAAGCTTCAGACTTTGGTAGACTTTGTCGAGCGTTACCATGTGGATGTAGGGCCTGAAAAGATTTATAAGATTGACCAAATTCAGGAAGCGCATGCTTATCTGGAAGGAAGCTATTCTTTTGGCAAAGTTATTGTGAAAAATGAGGAAGACTAAATGATTGAATACAAAAATGTAGTGCTGCGCTATACGGATACAGACATTTTAAAAGATGTCAATCTCCGTATTGAAAATGGAGAATTTATGGTTCTTGTGGGACCTTCAGGATCTGGAAAGACCACTATGATCAAGATGATTAACCGTCTTTTGGAGCCGACAGATGGAAATATCTATATGGATGGAAAACGCATCAAGGACTATGATGAACGGGAGTTACGTCTCAGTACAGGTTATGTCCTTCAAGCCATTGCCCTTTTTCCTAACTTGACAGTTGCTGAAAATATAGCATTGATTCCTGAAATGAAGGGCTGGCCTAAAGAACTAATTGCTTCTAAAACGGAAGAGCTCTTGAATAAGGTTGGCCTACCTGCTGCTGACTATGCTCATCGGTTACCAAGCGAGTTATCTGGTGGGGAGCAACAGCGGATTGGCATTGTGCGAGCCATCATTGGGGAACCAAAGATTCTATTGATGGACGAGCCTTTTTCAGCCTTGGATGCCATCTCTCGCAAGCAGTTGCAAGAATTGACCAAGGCATTACATAAAGAATTCGGCATGACGACCATCTTCGTAACACATGATACGGATGAGGCCTTAAAATTAGGGGATCGAATTGCAGTTTTGCAGGATGGAGAAATTCGCCAGGTCGCAGAACCTGAAACAATTTTACAAGCGCCTGCGACAGACTTTGTAGCAAACTTGTTTGGAGGTAGCCTTCATGTCTAATTTGATTTCAACATTTCAAGAGCGTTTTGGGGAATGGTTAACCGCTCTTGGTCAACACTTACAATTATCTCTTTTGACCTTATTGGTTGCTATTTTTCTTACCATTCCACTTGCTGTTTATTTAAATAGCCACAAAAAAGTTGCAAACTGGGTGCTACAAGTTGCGGGTATCTTCCAGACCATTCCCTCAATGGCTTTGCTGGGGCTCTTTATTCCTTTCATGGGGATTGGAACCTTACCAGCTCTCACAGCCCTTGTCATTTACGCTATTTTCCCGATTTTGGAAAATACAATCACAGCCTTGAACGGCATTGATCCTAGTCTTGAGGAAGCTGGGATTGCTTTTGGAATGACCAAGTGGGAGCGACTCAAGAAGTTTGAAATTCCACTTGCCATGCCTGTTATTGTATCGGGGGTTCGAACAGCAACCGTTATGATCATTGGGACAGCAACTCTAGCCGCTCTTGTTGGAGCTGGGGGATTGGGCTCCTTTATCCTTTTGGGAATTGATCGTCGGAATGCTAGTCTGATTTTAATCGGTGCAATCTCATCAGCCATTTTGGCCATTCTCTTTAATGTTGCTCTCAAATGGTTGGAAAAGGCAAAGTTGCGTACGATTGTTGCAGCCTTTGCTGTTATGGTGCTTGGTTTGGGAGCTAGTTATGCTCCAAGCATGATTCCAAATAAAGAGAAAGAAAATCTGGTTATAGCTGGGAAGTTGGGACCTGAACCTGAGATTCTCATGAATATGTACAAACTTCTCATCGAGGAAAATACGGATATGACGGTGACGGTCAAGCCTAACTTTGGGAAGACAGATTTCCTTTATCAAGCGCTGAAAAAAGGGGACATTGATATCTATCCAGAATTTACAGGGACTATTACAGGTTCTCTCTTGCAGCCAGCTCCTAAAGTGAGCAATGACTCTGAAGAAGTTTTCGAAGCTGCGCGTGATGGTATTAAGAAACAGGATAATCTAGTCTTGCTGAATCACATGGCTTATCAAAATACTTATGCTATAGCAGTTCCTAAAAAAATTGCGCAAGAATATGGACTTAAGACGATTTCAGACTTGAAAAAAGTAGAAGGACAGCTCAAGGCGGGATTCACTCTAGAGTTTAATGACCGTGAGGATGGAAACAAGGGCTTGCAGTCTGTTTATGGATTAAATCTCAATGTGGCAACCATGGAGCCAGCTCTTCGCTATGATGCAATTAAGGCTGGAGATATTCAGATTATGGAAGTTTACTCGACAGACCCAGAAATCGAACGTTACCAACTTCAAATTTTAGAAGATGATCAACACCTCTTCCCTCCTTATCAAGGTGCTCCACTCATGAAAGCTGAATTACTCGAAAAACATCCGGAGTTGGAAGCTGTTCTTAATAAACTAGCTGGTAAAATCACCGAGAGCCAGATGAGTCAGATGAACTATCAGGTTGGTATTGATGGTAAGGATGCTTATACTGTTGCACATGATTTCTTGGTGGAACAGGGATTATTGAAGAAATGATCAAGAAAGATGAAATACAAGAAACTCTTTTGCGACTCTGCAAGCACTATGGAGAGCAAAATTGGTGGCAATCGGATAACAAGCTGGAAGATTTGGTATCGACTATTCTGATCCAGCGAACAACTGAGAAGAATGCTAAGTTAGCTTTAGCAGGTCTTATGGATGTCATGACAGTAGAGGGGATTCTGGATTTATCGCTAGAAGAGTTACAGGAACGTATTCGACCTGCTGGATTTTTTAAGCAAAAGTCTCAAACGATTAGGGGACTTCTGATCTGGTTAAGAGAAGTTGGTGGTTTTGAGGTTCTTGCTAGGTTTGGAACAGAAGATTTACGGAAGCAACTTTTGGAGTTAAAAGGGATTGGACCAGAGACTGCAGATGCACTTTTACTTTATCTTTTTGATCGTCCAGTTTTTATTTCGGATGAATATGCGAGAAGACTTTTTCGACGCTTAGGATTTGGAAACTTTAAAACCTATAGTGAAATGCATGCTGTTTATAGTGACGTCTTGGAAGGACTCACTCTCAAACAATGCCAAGAGATTCATGCTGTCATTGATGAGCATGGGAAAGCTTTTAGCAAAAGTAAAGGCCAGTTAGACGAAAGTTGGTTACGATAAAAAATTCTAAGACTTCTTGTCTTAGAATTTTTTTAGTAAATTTATTGGCTCAAAAAATATAGTTTGATTAGATTAGTAAGTAGAAAGTAGAGGTAAAATACTCGTGATGAATTGGAATATTTGAATGATAGAATGTCGACTGGTATTTTTCTTTGAGTGGATATGAAATCTATAGTTGTGTTTGCTACTTCATCTCTAAGACATCTAAGTAAAAGCTCACTACTTGATCTTCCTTATAAGATTTCCCTTTTTTGAGCCACCAGGTTAGTGTTTCGATAAAGTTAGTTACAACAAAGTGTTTGAGGTAGGAAGTAGGAATATTAGGATAGGAAACTTGTAAGTCTTTGGCAACCATTGGATAGACATGGTGTTCCAATTCTTTCTGTAATTGGCGGAGGAAGTAGTCGTTTTTAGAGAAAAGGAGGCTGGTGATATGGTCCTGGTTTTTCTTGAAATGTGAAAAGATATGGGACAAATAAGCTTCTGTAGATATATTTTCCTCGCGTTCAAAAAGATGATGAAAGAGATACCGGCAGAGCTCATCTAGGAGTAATTCCTTACTCTCATAGTGACTGTAAAAGGTGGAGCGACCAACATCTGCCAGGTCTATAATCTCCTGAACTGTGATAGTTTCGTAATCTTTTTGATTCAATAATTGTAAAAAAGCAGTATAGATAGCTTTTCGTGTCTTGGTAATGCGGCGGTCTTGACTAGTCATATGGACACTTTGAACAAATTGTTCAGTAACTTACAAAGAGAACAGTTTGCCCCTATCCTTTCTTTTCGGAGTAAGAGATAATACTAGTAAAGGGAATATTTATACTACTATTATACCAAAGGAGGATGAAAAAATGACAACGAAAGGTGCGGTTTGGCTAGCTTTTTTCTTAAATTTGAGTTATGCCATTGTCGAGTTTATCGCTGGTGGAGTGTTTGGTTCCAGTGCTGTTCTTGCTGACTCTGTCCATGATTTGGGAGATGCAATCGCAATTGGGGTATCAGCCGTTCTTGAAACAATTTCCAATCGTGAAGAGGATAGTCATTACACCTTGGGTTACAAACGATTTAGTCTCTTAGGAGCCTTGGTAACGGCTGTGATTCTTATGACAGGGTCCGTTTTGGTTATTTTGGAAAATATAACGAAACTCTTTCATCCACAACCTGTCAATGATGAGGGAATCCTCTGGCTAGGAATCATTGCTGTTAGCATTAATGTGCTAGCCAGTCTTGTCGTTCGTAAAGGAAAAACAAAGAACGAATCTATTCTTAGCCTGCATTTTCTAGAAGATACCCTTGGTTGGATAGCAGTCATCCTGATGGCAATTATTCTCCGATTTACGGATTGGTATATCTTAGATCCTCTCTTGTCGCTTGTCATTTCCTTCTTTATCTTGTCAAAAGCCATTCCACGTTTTTGGTCTACTCTCAAGATTTTCTTGGATGCTGTGCCAGAAGGAGTAGATATCAAACAAGTCAAGAGTGACTTGGAGCAATTGGAGTATGTGGCCAGTGTCAATCAGATCAATCTCTGGACTATGGATGGTTTGGAGAAAAACGCCATTATTCATGTTTGTCTCGAGCATATCAAACATATGGAAGTTTGTAAAGAATCCATTCGCGACCTACTCAAAGATTGTGGTTTTCAAAATATTACCATTGAGGTTGATGCTGACCTAGTAACTCACCAAGCCCATAAGCGAAAGGTGTGTGAGTTGGAGAGGAGTTATGAGCATCATCATTAATGAGACGTAGTATAAGTGAGCGAAAGCTTCATAAAAAGTGTATACTTGAAATAAGTTAGATACAGAGAGGTAAATGTTTATGAAATCAGCAGTTTACACAAAGGTAGGTCAGGTCGGCATTGAGGAAATCAAACGTCCAAGCATTCAAGAATCGGATGATGTCATTATCCGTGTGGTTCGTGCTTGTGTTTGTGGTTCGGATCTTTGGAGTTATCGCAATCCAGATATTAAAGCGGGACATAAAAATAGTGGACACGAAGCGATTGGAATCATTGAAGAAACTGGAGAAGCCATTACAACGGTCAAGCCCGGTGATTTTGTGATTGTGCCATTCACTCATGGTTGTGGCGAATGTGACGCCTGTCGTGCTGGATTTGATGGTTCCTGTGATAATCATATCGGAAATAACCTAGGAGGGAATTTCCAAGCTGAATATCTCCGCTTCCACTATGCCAATTGGGCTCTTGTAAAAATTCCTGGACAACCATCTGACTATACAGAAGGTATGCTCAAGTCTCTTTTGACTCTGGCTGATGTCATGCCAACAGGCTATCATGCAGCGCGTGTGGCAGATGTAAAACCAGGTGATAAAGTTGTGGTTATTGGGGATGGAGCTGTTGGACAATGTGCTGTCATCGCAGCTAAAATGCGTGGCGCTTCACAAATTATCCTTATGAGTCGTCACGAAGACCGTCAAAAGATGGCCTTGGAGTCAGGCGCGACAGCAGTCGTAGCTGAACGTGGTGAAGAAGGCATTGCCAAGGTGCGTGAAATTCTTGGCGGTGGAGCAGATGCAGCACTTGAGTGTGTTGGTACTGAGGCGGCTGTTGAGCAAGCACTGGGTGTCCTTCATAATGGCGGTCGTATGGGATTTGTAGGAGTTCCACATTATAAGAATCGTGCTCTTGGTTCAACCTTTATGCAAAATATCTCTGTCGCAGGTGGAGCAGCTTCTGCGACAACATACGATAAGCAATTCTTGCTTAAAGCTGTCCTTGATGGTGAGATCAATCCAGGTCGTGTCTTTACTTCAAGTTACAAACTAGAAGATATTGACAAAGCATATAAGGCCATGGATGAACGTAAGACTATCAAGTCTATGATTGTGATGGATTAAAAAAAGAAAATCCTAATAGAGAACTGAAAAGTTCTTATTAGGATTTTTTTATGTTCAAGTGTTGTACCTAATGCAAGGTGCTTTCTCTTAATGTCAGTTTGGTTCCAAGCATAGTGAGGCTTGGAATTTTACGCCCATGAAGGACTTCCCTATTCAAAATATCCATTCCTGTGCGTCCCATTTCTTCGGTGTAGACAGTAATACTAGAAAGTGGTGGGAACACTTGCTTGGTTAGAATAGTATCATTAAAGGAAATAATGCTGACGCGCTCTGGTATGCTGATGCTGGCTTCTTGAAGGGCGCGCAGGGCTCCGATTGCCAAACTATCACTAGCTGCAAAAAAGGCCTGTGGAAGCTTATCTCCTAATTTTTCGATAGCCTCTTTCATCAAGTCGTATCCAGATTGGGCAGTAAATAGCCCTTGGAAAATGAATTTCTCGTTATAAATTCCCTTTTCTTGCGTATAGGATTTAAAGTAATCTAAGCGTTTATCTGAGATAACTTCTTCATGGTCAGTAGTAGTTTCAAGACCGGATAAGATACCAACCTTTTTAAGCCCATGATCTGTAAAGTAATCAACCACCTGTCTAACCGCATTATAGAAATCCGTAATGACACAGGTATGACCAAGGGCAATCGTATCACTGTCAAGGAAAACTAGAGGTTTGTGATATTCTTCAAACGAGGCAATCTGTGCTTGGCTAAATTTCCCGATACAAAGAATCCCAATGACTTCTTCGCTAAGCGTAAAAGGCTGGTCATTAAAATAGCGCAAGATGTCGTAATCTAATTCTTGAGCTCTATTTTCAATTCCTAGGCGAATCTGGTAGTAGTAGAGATCTTCTAACTCTCCCTGTTCACTGACCCACTGGATGATAGCGATTTTCTGTTTGAGTTTATGTGATTCACCTGTTTTGAGATGTTTGGTGTAGCCTAGTTCTTCGGCAACGGTTAAAATACGATGTCTGGTTTCTTCTGTCACAGATAGACTCTGATCGCGATTGAGGACACGGGATACAGTTGCGATCGAGACAGAGGCTAGCTGAGCAATATCTTTGAGTGTAGCCATAATTCCCCTCCTTTTTAGGTTATTATAGCATATTTTTCTTCCTTTTTACTCATAGTTTAGTAAAATATCGGTAAAAATGTTGACCTAAGCAAAACCCTTGGGTACAATAGAAGAAAACGATTACAGGATAAACTTTTTTACCTAATATTTCGTCAAAGGAGAATTCATATGACACAACATCTTACTGCTGAAGCACTTCGCAAAGCTTTTCTTGCTGTTTTTGGTCAAGAAGCGGATCAAACCTTCTTCTCACCAGGGCGCATCAACTTGATTGGGGAACATACTGACTATAATGGTGGCCATGTTTTCCCAGCAGCTATTTCATTAGGAACTTACGGAGCTGCACGCAAGCGCGATGACCAGGTATTGCGTTTCTACTCCGCGAACTTTGAGGACAAAGGCATCATTGAAGTACCTCTAGCTGACCTTAAGTTTGAGAAAGAGCACAGCTGGACCAACTATCCAAAAGGTGTCCTTCATTTCTTGCAAGAAGCTGGTCATGTGATTGATAAAGGTTTTGATTTCTATGTTTTTGGGAATATCCCAAATGGTGCGGGCTTGTCTTCTTCTGCATCTTTGGAGCTTTTGACTGGTGTCGTGGCAGAATACCTCTTTGACCTAAAATTGGACCGTTTAGATTTAGTAAAAATCGGAAAATTGACAGAGAATAATTTTATCGGTGTTAACTCTGGTATCATGGACCAATTTGCTATCGGTATGGGGGCAGACCAACGTGCTATATACCTAGATACTAATACTCTAGAATACGACTTGGTTCCCCTTGATTTGAAGGACAATGTCGTTGTTATCATGAACACTAACAAACGCCGTGAACTTGCGGATTCTAAATACAATGAACGCCGTGCTGAATGTGAAAAAGCAGTAGAAGAACTCCAAGTGGCCTTGGACATTCAAACCTTGGGTGAATTGGACGAGTGGGCTTTTGATGAATTTAGTTACCTCATCAAAGATGAAAATCGTTTGAAACGTGCTCGCCATGCTGTTCTTGAAAATCAACGTACGCTTAAAGCGCAAGTGGCTCTTCAAGCAGGAGATTTAGACAAGTTTGGTCGTTTGATGAATGCTTCTCATGTTTCACTTGAGCACGATTACGAAGTAACTGGCTTGGAATTAGATACCCTTGTTCATACAGCTTGGGCTCAAGAAGGTGTTCTCGGTGCTCGTATGACAGGAGCAGGTTTTGGTGGTTGTGCAATCGCCTTGGTTCAAAAGGATGCTGTTGAGTCCTTTAAAGAAGCTGTAGGCAAGTACTATGAAGAAATCGTTGGTTACGCTCCAAGCTTCTATATCGCTGAAGTGGCAGGTGGAACTCGCATCCTTGAATAGTCAGAAGGAGGTTATCTAGTGACCTTAGTAGAAAATTTTGTGACCAAAGTCATTGCTGAAAGTAGCTTTGAAGAGTTGGATCGAATCTATCTAACCAATCGTGTTTTAGCGCTGGTGGGAGATGGGGTTTTTGAAGTCAAGACTGACCAGGATGATTTGATTGAACTAAAAGATCAGCTTGTCGAGGAAGCCGTTCGTTTGGAAACAATTGAAGATAGTCAGACTGCGCGTGAGATTCTCGGTGCTGACCTCATGGACTTGGTAACGCCTTGTCCAAGTCAGGTTAATCGTGATTTTTGGGATACCTATGCCCAGTCACCAGAGCAGGCAATTGCAGATTTCTACCAACTCAGTCAGAAGAATGACTACATCAAACTGAAGGCTATCGCAAAGAATATTGCTTATCGTGTGCCATCTGACTACGGTGAACTGGAGATTACCATCAACCTTTCGAAGCCTGAAAAGGATCCAAAAGAGATAGCGGCAGCTAAGTTGGTCAAGTCGAGTAACTATCCTCAATGTCAACTCTGTATGGAAAATGAAGGATACCATGGTCATGTCAATCATCCAGCTAGAAGCAACCATCGTATTATACGTTTTGATATTTCTGGTCAGGAGTGGGGCTTCCAGTATTCGCCTTACGCTTACTTTAATGAGCACTGTATTTTCCTAGATAGCAAGCATCGTCCTATGGCCATTAGTCGCCAAAGTTTTGAACGTTTGTTAGCAATTGTGGAGCAGTTTCCAGGCTACTTTGCTGGTTCAAATGCAGACTTACCAATCGTGGGTGGTTCCATCCTGACCCATGATCATTATCAAGGTGGTCGTCATGTTTTCCCAATGGAAGTGGCTCCTATTCAGAAAAGCGTTACCTTTGAAGGTTTTGAAACTGTCAAAGCAGGGATTGTTCAGTGGCCTATGTCTGTGATTCGACTAACTTCAGATTCTAAAGAGGATTTGACAGAACTAGCGGATAAAATCTTACTGGCTTGGCGTCAGTACTCTGATCCAAGTGTACAGGTCTTGGCAGAAAGTAATGGAACACCGCATCACACTATCACACCGATAGCCCGTAAGCGAGATGGACAGTTTGAGTTGGATTTAGTTTTGCGGGACAATCAAACATCTCAAGAGCATCCAGATGGTATCTATCATCCCCACAAGGATGTCCAACATATCAAGAAGGAAAATATCGGCTTGATAGAGGTCATGGGTTTGGCTATCTTGCCACCACGCTTGAAGGAAGAAGTGGAGCAAGTAGCAGCTTATCTAGTCGGAGAGGATGTTTCAGTAGCAAATTATCACCAAGAATGGGCAGATGAGTTGAAAGAATCCAAACCTGACTTAAAAGATAAAATTCAAGCTCTTAATATCGTCCAAGAATCTGTTGGAAAAATCTTTGCTCGAGTTTTGGAAGATGCAGGAGTTTACAAGCAAACAGAAGAAGGACAAGCTGCCTTTATCCGCTTTGTGGAGCAGGTTGGTATTTTACCCGAATAAGTGCTTCTCTCTTGCGTAGAGTCTTGAAAAGTAGTATCATAGTGTCGTTTGAAATATCAGGAGGAACGTATGAAAGATTTTCACTTTGACGCTATATCTGCCTTTGAAAACTACGAAATTGAAAAAATGAGAGACGGTCACGTTGTGGTGACGACAAAAGTAGTGGACTCCTCACTCAACTACTATGGGAATGCTCATGGAGGCTATCTATTTACCCTTTGTGACCAAATCAGTGGACTTGTGGTGATTTCGCTAGGATTAGACGGGGTGACACTCCAGTCTTCCATCAACTATCTGAAAGCTGGAAATCTTGGGGATGTTCTCACTATCAAAGGAGAATGTGTCCATCAAGGACGGACCACTTGTGTCGTCGATGTTGACATCATCAACCAAGATGGCCGAAATGTCTGCAAGGCAACCTTCACCATGTTTGTCACAGGACAACGATCTGAAGATAGACAGGTGAGGATATAGCAAATAATAAAAAGAGGCATGTGCCTCTTTTTTTGGGCTCTATAATATTTGTAGTGGGTAAATCCCCTATGGATATTATGGAGCCTATTTTTGTGTAGAAAAAAAGTCCCATAAGATCTATAATGAAAAGCGACCAAACCATCATTAGAAAGAATCATATGGAACAATTACATTTTATCACAAAACTACTCGATATTAAAGACCCTAATATCCAGATTCTAGATGTCATCAATAGGGATACACACAAGGAAATCATCGCTAAACTGGACTATGACGCCCCGTCTTGCCCTGAGTGCGGAGGTCAAATGAAGAAATATGATTTTCAAAAACCGTCGAAAATTCCTTACCTCGAGACGACTGGTATGCTACCAGAATTCTTCTTAAAAAGCGTCGTTTTAAGTGCTATCATTGCTCGAAAATGATAGTCGCTGAAACTTCTATCGTTAAGAAGAATCATCAAATTCCTCGTATTATCAACCAAAAGATTGCTCAAAAGTTAATTGAAAAGACTTCTATGACTGATATTGCACATCAGCTATCCATTTCAACTTCAACTGTCATTCGTAAGCTCAATGACTTTCACTTTAAGCATGATTTTTCTTGTCTTCCAGAGATTATGTCTTGGGACGAGTATGCCTTTACCAAAGGAAAGATGAGTTTTATCGCACAAGATTTTGATCAGCTCAATATCATTACTGTTCTTGAGGGAAGAACACAAGCTATCATCCGCAATCACTTTCTTCGCTACGATAGAGCGGTCCGATGTCGTGTGAAAATCATTACTATGGATATGTTTAGTCCTTACTATAACTTGGCTAAACAGCTTTTTCCTAATGCAAAAATTGTACTTGATCGTTTCCACATTGTTCAGCACTTAAGCCGAGCTATAAGTCGGGTTCGTGTCCAAATCATGAATCAATTTGAGCGAAAATCTCATGAATACAAGGCTATCAAGCGCTATTGGAAACTCATCCAACAAGATAGCCGTAAACTGAGTGATAAACGTTTTTATCGCCCTACTTTTCGCATGCACTTAACGAATAAAGAGATTCTAGACAAGCTTTTGAGCTATTCAGAAGACTTGAAACACCACTATAATCTCTATCAACTCTTGCTTTTTCACTTCCAGAATAAAGAAGCTGACAAATTTTTCGGACTTATTGAGGACAATCTGAAGCAGGTTCATCCTCTTTTTCAGACTGTCTTTAAGACATTTCTCAAGGACAAAGAGAAAATTGTCAACGCCCTTCAATTGCCCTATTCCAACGCTAAATTGGAAGCGACTAATAATCTCATTAAACTCATCAAACGAAATGCTTTTGGTTTTAGGAACTTTAACAACTTTAAGAAACGAATTTTCATCGCTCTGAATATAAAAATGGAGAGGACAACAATTGTCCTCTCCAGATGTTAGCTTTTATTCAACCCACTACAGTTGACAAAGAGCCTTTTTTTGTTTCTTTTTCTACTCTAGTGTTCTATTATCTTATTCACTAAATCTTAAAAAATAGCCATCTGGATCTAAAACTGCAAATTCATGAGGATAGATAAATTGTTCACCAACACGAAATTCTCTTTTTGTCAATGGACGATGAATAGGATAGTTAGATTCTACCAGTTTCTGATAGAGTCTAGGGACATCATTTATGCCAAAGGAGATATTGACTCCACGACCAAATGGATAGGTCAGTTCAACTAATTCATCCTTTGTTCCTTCCTCTAACATTAGCTGGCAATCTTCAAGAGATAAGAAGAGGAAGTTTTCTTCTGGTCGCCCGTATTCGATGGTAAAACCCAGTATATCACAGTAGAAGGAACGAGACTGTTCTAGATTCGAGACTATAAACTCGGGAATAACTGCATTGTAGTCCATAAAGAAAATCCTTACAATTCAATCTCCAAGACAATCGGTGTATGGTCTTGGCGTGCGCCTGAGTCAATCATATCTGACTTGGTAACCTTGTCTGCTACACGGTTACTTGTGAGCCAGTAGTCGATTCTCCAGCCTGTGTTGTTGATTTTTGAAGTCTTGCTACGTTGTGCCCACCAAGTATAGCGTTCTGGCACATCGCCATGGATATGGCGGAAGGTATCTATAAATCCTTTGGCTAAAAGGTTTGTAAATCCTTCACGTTCTTCGTCTGTGAAACCTGGTGAACGACGGTTGCTTGCTGGGTTGGCAAGGTCAATTTCCTTGTGGGCAACGTTGTAGTCACCTGTAGCAAGAACTGGTTTTTTCTTGTCTAACTCAGCCAAGTATTCCGCATATTTGACGTCCCAGACTTGACGTTCTTCCAAGCGTTTGAGACCATCCCCAGCATTTGGTGTGTAGACCTGAGTCACGAAAAATGTATCAAATTCCAAAGTAATGATGCGGCCTTCCAAGTCCATAGTAGAAGGGGCGCCAATCTCTGGGAAGCTGATAGTTGGAGTGAGTTCTTTCTTATAGAGGAACATGGTTCCAGCATAACCTTTACGGGCAGGCTCTTGAGAGGAACGCCAGGTGTTTTCGTAGCCTGGGAAGAGTTCTTCCAACACCTCAAGGTGTTTTTTAGTAGGACCTTTAGCTGAAAGCTTGGTTTCTTGGATAGCGATGATATCAGCGTCTTCAGCTACCAAAGTTTGGAGAACGTCTTGAGACAATTTCGCACGCGCAGAGTCACTCGTCAACGCTGCATTGAGGGAATCAATGTTCCATGAGATCAGTTTCATAGTGTGTACCTTTTCATTCAGATTATAGACAATATTATACCAGAAAAAGAAGTAATTCCCCAGCGTATAGTTTGAAAAATCCAGGTCATTCCTTTATAATAAAGAATGATTTATGTAAAAGATTGAAAATAAATGAAATGTTACTCCTTTGAATATCTTTATCGCTGAGTATGACAAGGGTCAACTAAGTGTCGTCACCTATGAATAAGAAAAACCTGGGGTCCATGCCTCAGGTTTCCATTTGTTATTAGAAAGGAATTTTATGTCCATCATCCAAAAACTTTGGTGGTTTTTTAAGTTAGAAAAACGTCGTTACCTCGTTGGAATCATCGCATTGGTCTTGGTTTCTGTACTCAACCTCATCCCTCCTATGGTCATGGGACGCGTGATTGATGCCATTACTTCAGGACGATTAACACAGGACGAGCTCCTACTTCATCTTTTTTATCTCCTGCTTGCTGCTTTCGGAATGTATTATCTGCGTTATGTTTGGCGCATGTATATCCTAGGAACCTCCTACCGACTTGGACAAATCATGCGTTCAAGACTATTTGAACACTTTACAAAGATGTCGCCTGCTTTTTATCAGAATTATCGAACAGGGGATTTGATGGCTCACGCAACTAATGATATCAATGCCCTGACTCGTTTAGCAGGTGGAGGAGTCATGTCGGCGGTAGATGCCTCTATCACAGCCTTGGTGACTCTGTTGACTATGCTCTTTAGTATTTCT
Source organism: Streptococcus oralis (assembly GCF_001075875.1). Lineage (GTDB taxonomy): Bacteria > Bacillota > Bacilli > Lactobacillales > Streptococcaceae > Streptococcus > Streptococcus oralis_I. The sequence continues at coordinate 64,240 of NZ_JUOS01000080.1, read as the reverse complement.
TGGCAGATGACCTTGGTTGCCATTCTACCCTTGCCATTTATGGCCTATGCGACTAGTCGTCTGGGGAGAAAGACCCATAAGGCTTTTGGCGAATCGCAAGCAGCCTTTTCAGAACTCAACAATAAGGTTCAAGAGTCTGTATCAGGTATCAAGGTAACCAAGTCCTTTGGTTATCAGTCTGACGAGTTGGCATCTTTCCAGGAAGTCAATGATTTGACCTTCCAAAAGAATCTGCAAACCATGAAATATGATAGTCTCTTTGACCCGATGGTTTTGCTCTTTGTTGGTTCTTCTTATGCCTTAACTCTTTTAGTCGGTGCCTTTATGGTGCAAGCGGGACAAGTAACCGTTGGTAATCTGGTCACCTTTATTTCTTACTTGGATATGTTGGTCTGGCCTTTGATGGCGATTGGGTTCCTCTTTAACATTACTCAGAGAGGGAAAGTTTCTTACCAGCGTATTGAGAGTCTATTGTCACAAGAATCACCTGTGAACGATCCGGAGTCTCCACTTGATGGGATTGAAAATGGGCGCTTGGACTATGCTATTGATAGTTTTGCCTTTGAAGACGATGAGACGCTGAATGATATTTACTTTAGTCTCGAAAAAGGGCAAACTCTAGGCTTGGTTGGGCAGACTGGTTCAGGGAAAACCGCTTTAATTAAGTTGCTCCTACGTGAGTATGATGTTGACCAAGGAGCTATTTATCTAAATGGTCATGACATTCGTGACTATCGACTAGCTGACTTGCGTAGTTTGATGGGATATGTCCCACAGGATCAATTTCTCTTTGCCAGCTCTATCCTAGATAATATTCGTTTTGGGAATCCTGATCTGCCTTTCTCAGAAGTAGAAGAAGCAACTAAGCTGGCTCAAGTCTATCAAGACATTCAAGCCATGCCCCAGGGATTTGATACAGTTATCGGTGAAAAGGGTGTCAGTCTATCTGGTGGACAAAAGCAACGTCTGGCTATGAGTCGGGCTATGATTTTAAATCCTGATATCTTGATTTTAGATGATTCCTTGTCAGCTGTGGATGCCAAGACAGAGTTCGCAATTATCGATAATCTCAAGGAAACTCGTAAAGATAAAACGACCATCATCACTGCCCATCGACTCAGTGCAGTTGTCCATGCAGATTTGATTTTGGTCATGCAAAATGGCCGCATCATTGAACGAGGCACACATGAAGACTTACTAGCTTTGGATGGCTGGTACGCACAAACCTACCAGTCCCAACAGTTAGAAATGAAAGGAGAAGAGGATGCGCAATAAACAAGAACAATGGACTGTATTGAAACGCTTGTTGTCCTATCTCAAGCCTTACGGTCTCCTCACCTTTTTAGCCTTAGCTTTTCTCCTTACGACGACTGTTATCAAGAGTATCATCCCCTTGGTAGCTTCGCACTTTATCGACCAGTATCTACATAATCTCAACCAGCTTGCCATTACAGTTTTGCTAGCCTACTATGGTCTCTACATTCTTCAAACCATTGTCCAGTATGTGGGAAATCTCCTCTTTGCGCGAGTGTCCTACAGTATCGTTAGAGATATTCGACGGGATGCCTTTGCCAATATGGAAAAACTAGGCATGTCTTATTTTGATAAAACACCTGCAGGTTCTATCGTTTCGCGTTTGACCAATGACACTGAGACTATTAGTGATATGTTTTCAGGGATTTTGTCCAGCTTTGTCTCAGCAGTCTTTATCTTTGTGACAACCCTTTATACCATGCTCGTTTTGGACTATCGTCTGACAGCTTTAGTATTGCTCTTTCTACCTTTGATTTTTCTTTTGGTGAATCTCTACCGTAAAAAATCCGTCAAGGTCATTGAAAAAACCAGAAGTCTCTTATCAGATATCAACAGTAAGCTGGCAGAAAATATCGAAGGGATTCGTATTATTCAAGCCTTTAACCAAGAAAAGCGCCTGCAAGAAGAGTTTGATGAGATAAACCAGGAACACCTAGTCTACGCTAACCGTTCGGTTGCCCTAGATTCCCTCTTCTTACGTCCGGCTATGAGTTTACTGAAGCTATTGGGGTATGCAGTTTTGATGGCTTACTTTGGCTATCGTGGTCTCTATCTAGGCATAACAGCAGGGACCTTGTATGCTTTTATCCAGTATATCAATCGCCTCTTTGACCCCCTCATCGAGGTAACGCAAAACTTTTCTACCCTTCAGACATCTATGGTTTCAGCAGGTCGTGTCTTTGCACTTATCGATGAGACCAACTATGAACCGGTCCAAGAAAATGGACAAGCCGAGATTAGAGAAGGAAATATCCGTTTTGAACATGTGTCCTTCTCTTATGACGGGAAACACCAGATTCTCGATGATATTTCCTTTACAGTCAATAAAGGTGAAACCATCGCCTTTGTCGGACATACTGGCTCTGGGAAATCCTCTATCATCAATGTTCTCATGCGCTTTTATGAGTTTCAGTCAGGTCGAGTTCTCTTAGATAATGTGGATATTCGTAAGTATAGCCAAGAGGAATTGAGAAAAAATATTGGTCTGGTTCTACAGGAACCTTTCCTCTATCATGGGACCATAAAGTCCAATATCGCTATGTACCAAGATATCAGCGATGACCAGGTTAAGGCTGCGGCAGAATTTGTCGATGCAGATTCCTTCATTCAAGATCTTCCTTTAGGTTATGATGCTCCTGTATCTGAGCGTGGTTCGAGTTTTTCAACTGGTCAACGGCAGCTTCTTGCCTTTGCTAGAACCGTTGCCAGTCAACCGAAAATACTGATTTTGGATGAAGCGACAGCTAATATTGATTCTGAAACAGAAGCCTTGGTCCAAAATTCTCTAGCCAAGATGAGACAGGGCCGGACGACCATTGCCATTGCCCATCGTCTTTCTACCATTCAGGATGCTAACTGTATCTATGTCCTAGATAAGGGACGAATCATCGAGAGCGGCACACACGAGGAACTTTTGGCCTTAGGAGGAACCTATCACAAGATGTATAGTTTACAGGCAGGGGCTCTTTCTTAGAGAAGAATTCCTTTAAAATACAGATTTCTTGCACTGCCTCTTTCATTTTGTGGTATAATGTAGAATGTTTAAAGATTACATATTAAAAAACAGAGGAGAATGTGCATGCTGAAATGGGATGAACTACCTCAGGAGATGCAATTAAGTGAGGTAAAACCATACTACCAGCTTGTTTCTAAAAGGAAAGGCTCTCTGATTCTCAAGCGTTGTCTAGACTTGTTTCTAGCCTTGGTCTTGTTAATCTTGACTTCACCCGTATTTCTGATTCTAAGCATTTGGATCAAGCTAGATAGCAAGGGTCCAGTCATTTACAAGCAAGTCCGGGTAACCCAGTACAACCGACATTTCAAGATTTGGAAATTCCGGACCATGGTGACCGATGCGGACAAGAAAGGAAGTCTAGTAACTTCTGCCAATGACAGCCGCATCACCAAGGTTGGAAATTTCATTCGCCGTGTTCGTTTGGATGAACTTCCACAATTGGTCAATGTTCTCAAAGGAGAGATGTCCTTTGTGGGAACTCGTCCAGAAGTACCACGCTATACTGAGCAGTACAGCCCTGAAATGATGGCTACCTTGCTCTTGCCAGCAGGGATTACATCGCTTGCCAGCATTAACTATAAGGACGAGGATGCCATTATCAGTCAAATGACTGCAAAAGGTATGACGGTCGACCAAGCTTATGTCGAAAGAGTCCTTCCAGAAAAGATGCACTATAATCTAGCCTACCTACGTGATTTTAATTTCTTCGGAGATATCAAAATCATGTTCCAGACTGTATTTGAAGTTTTAAAATAAGTAATCACAAGAGTGAATACAGTAAAAGGAGTAAATCAATGCCAAATTACAATATTCCATTTTCACCACCCGATATTACCGAAGCAGAAATTGCTGAAGTAGCAGATACCCTCCGTTCTGGTTGGATCACAACAGGTCCAAAGACAAAAGAATTGGAGCGTCGTCTATCTGCCTATACTCAGACACCTAAGACAGTCTGCCTCAACTCTGCAACAGCAGCTCTTGAATTGATCTTGCGCGTGCTTGAAGTGGGGCCTGGCGATGAAGTTATCGTTCCGGCTATGACTTATACAGCATCATGTAGCGTTATCACTCACGTAGGTGCTACACCAGTTATGGTTGATATCCAAGATGATACTTTTGAAATGGACTATGACAAGCTTGAGCAAGCGATTACTGAGAAGACTAAGGTTATCATCCCAGTAGAACTTGCAGGGATTATCTGTGACTATGACCGTTTGTTCCGAGTTGTTGAGAAGAAACGTGACCTATTTACAGCTACTAGCAAGTGGCAAAAAGTCTTTAACCGTATCGTTGTTGTATCAGATAGCGCCCATGCTTTGGGTTCAACCTACAAAGGGCAACCAGCTGGTTCCATTGCAGACTTTACATCATTCTCTTTCCACGCAGTTAAGAACTTCACAACTGCAGAAGGAGGAAGTGCTACTTGGAAAGCCAATCCAGCGATTGATGATGAAGAAATGTACAAGGAATTCCAAATCCTATCTCTTCATGGTCAAACCAAAGATGCGCTTGCCAAGATGCAACTGGGTTCATGGGAATACGATATCGTAACACCAGCCTACAAGTGCAACATGACGGATATCATGGCTTCACTTGGTCTAGTTCAGCTAGATCGTTATCCTGGCTTGCTTCAACGTCGTAAAGAAATCGTAACTCGCTATGACCGTGGATTTGCAGGGACTCGTATCCATCCATTGGCTCATGAGACAGATGCTGTTGAATCTTGTCGTCACCTTTACATCACCCATGTAGAAGGAGCAAGTCTCGAACAACGTAATCAAATTATCCAAGAATTGGCCAAGGCAGGAATCGCAAGTAACGTTCACTACAAACCGCTTCCACTTTTGACAGCTTATAAGAATCTTGGCTTTGATATGGCAGATTATCCGCGAGCTTATGCCTTCTTTGTAAACGAGATTACACTACCACTTCACACGAAATTAACGGATGAAGAAGTAGATTATATCATTGAGACTTTTGTCAGAGTTTCTGAAGCAGTTCTTGGTTCTTCGCAAAAATAATTAAAAAAATTAGTAAAAAATGAATGAAAACGGTTGACAAAGGAAAAACAATAACATATAATTAACTCAACAAATCAGAAAAGTAATTATTTTTGATCTTCAGGGAGCCTGTGGTTACTGTGAACAGGTGGTTGAAAGTAGTGAAATTGGGCTGATTTTAAAAGTGAATTTGAAACAATGAAAATTCGGTAGGCACACCTTACAGTGCAACTTGTTGTTAGACAAGGCAGAGATGTAAAGGGGATATTCTCTTTACAATTGAGGTGGTACCGCGTTACGAACGCCCTCACATGGAAATATATTCCGTGTGTGGGCTTTTTCTATCCGTCATTTTGTTTATCTTTTATTAGGGCGTTAAGTCGCTTTGATGAACTTGAGTTCTATCTACAGCTCTTTGCCTACTACTAAAAGCAAATAAAAAGCCGGATTCATATAGAAGGAGGAAAAATTTATGACAACTAAAGGATATTTTGGACAATTTGGTGGTAGTTTTGTACCAGAACCAATTCAGGCTTTATTAGATGAGTTGGAAGTGACTTTTGATAAATACAAGGACGATCCTGAATTTTTGGCAGAATATCGTCATTACTTGAAAGATTATTCAGGTCGCGAAACACCACTCTATTTTGCGGAAAGTTTGACAGAGCACCTAGGTGGAGCTAAGATTTATCTCAAGCGCGAAGACCTGAATCACCTTGGTTCTCACAAGCTTAATAATGTTTTGGGACAAATTCTTCTGGCAAAACGTATGGGTAAAAAGCGTGTCATTGCTGAGACAGGAGCTGGCCAACACGGTGTTGCGACAGCTGCAGCTGCAGCTAAGTTTGGTATGGCATGTGATGTCTATATGGGGGCAGAAGATGTGGAGCGTCAACGTCTCAATGTCTTCCGCATGGAGATGATGGGAGCAACTGTTCACGCAGTTGAAACTGGTACTCGTACCCTCAAAGATGCGGTTGATGCAGCCTTTGGAGCATGGATGAATGACCTTGAAGCCTTCTACGTTTTAGGTTCTGCTGTTGGACCACACCCTTATCCAACTATTGTTCATGAATTCCAAAAAGTGATTAGTGAAGAATCTCGTCGTCAAATCTTGGAAAAAGAAGGACGACTGCCAGACTACGTCATTGCCTGTGTAGGTGGTGGTTCTAATGCCATCGGTGCCTTTTCACAGTATGTAGCTGATGAAGAAGTAAAATTGGTTGGGGTAGAAGCTGCTGGTCATGGTTTAGATACCGACAAACACGCAGCAACTATGACCAAGGGTAGTGTCGGAATTGTCGATGGAATGAAGACCTATGCAGTCTTTAAGGAAGATGGAGAGCTCGCGCCAGTTTACTCTATCTCAGCAGGTTTGGACTATCCAGGGGTTGGTCCAGAACATGCCTTCTTTAAAGACTCTGGTCGAGTAGAATATGTAGCAGCGACAGACGAAGAAGCTGTCCAAGCCTTGCTTTTATTAAGCAAAACAGAAGGAATCATCCCTGCAATTGAAAGCTCACATGCTATCGCTGAAGCAGTCAAACGTGCACCAAAACTAAGTAAAGATGAGATTATCATCATCAATGTCTCTGGTCGTGGAGACAAGGACGTAGCTGCCATTGCAGACTACCTTGAAGCTAAAAAATAAAAGATGGAAAATATACAGAGATTTCTCTCACAGAGAGCTTGTGGTTGCTGAAAACAAGCAGAGAAAGCTGTAAGGTTGGGTCCATCTAAAATGAGAGAAGAAAACATAATTCTCAAGGGAGTGCCCTTTATCGCACAACCTGTTACAGGAGCTATCTGAGACAGGAATGAGAGATAGGAGAAATCCTATAATTGAGGTGGCACCGCGAATTTCGTCCTCACGCAAGTTATTTTGCGTGGGGATTTTTCTATATTTATCGTAGATATGGCCATCAGTTTTAAATTATGCTTCATCAATAGGTAGATTTCTATAAAATATTTGCGAACGAAGTGAGCATCGAACCGCTATTTCCCGCCATGGTGGTATCCTAGAGAAGCAAAGATGCTTCTCTAGGACGGAATTTTTGAGACACATGGCTCAAAAATTAGGGATGAAATTTCGGAGAAAGTTGCTCCCGTCCGCACTATTTAAGGGAAATAGAAAAAAGATAAAAAATTAAAAATAAGGAACTGAAAGGGAAATTACAATGGAACGAATCATTCATGGAGATGTTTTATCACCAATCTTGGCTTATATGCGTTTAAACGGACAACACAAGGTCATACTTGAAAGTATCCCAAGAGAAAAGGAAAATGCTCGTTTTTCTATCTTGGCCTATAACCCAGTTTTTGAGATTAAGTTTGAGAATGGAGTTCTTTATCAAAATGGTCAAGTGATTGATCGTGATCCCTTGGATTTCCTCTACGAGGTGACTTACAAGAACCATCACCATTCAGAACTACCCTTTGGTGGTGGAGCCATTGGTTTTGTTGGCTACGATATGATTTCTCTCTATGAAGAGATTGGCCAGCTCCCTGAGGATACGATTGGGACGCCAGATATGCATTTCTTCGTCTATGAGAGTTATATAGTTTTTGACCATAAGAAAGAAAAAATTCATATCATAGAGGATGCTCTCTACAGTGAACGTAGTAATGAAGAACTAGAAGTGGCTTTAGAGCAGGTTTTAGAAGAGTTGAAAATCCCTGCTCCAAATGAATTTGAAGATTTGGACGTTTCTCCACTTCAGTTTAGACCACATATTGCACCTCAGAAATTTGAAGAAATGGTAGAAACAGCTCGCGACTTGATTCGCAACGGAGATATGTTCCAATGTGTGCTCAGCCAGCGCTTTTCCGCAGAGGTAACTGGAAATCCTTTTGACTTCTACAGAAATCTCCGAGTGACCAATCCATCAAATTACCTCTACTTTTATGACTTTGGAAATTATCAAATCATCGGTGCCAGTCCAGAGAGCTTGGTTTCCGTCAAGAATGGCATCGTGACAACCAATCCAATTGCAGGTACGCGTCCTAGAGGTACCAATGACGAGGAAGATGCAGCACTTGCAAGTGATCTACTTTCTGATGAAAAGGAAACGGCAGAACACCGAATGTTGGTGGATTTGGGACGAAATGATATCGGTAGAATTGCTGAAACAGCAAGTGTCCAAGTAACTAAGTATATGGAAGTCGAACTTTTCCGTTATGTCATGCATTTGACCAGCGTGGTTAAAGGACATTTATTACCAGAATTAACTGCCATGGATGCCTTGAAGGCGACACTTCCGGCAGGAACAGTATCGGGGGCACCAAAGATTCGGGCCATGAAACGCATCTATGAACTAGAAACAGAGAAGCGAGGCGTATATGCAGGAGCTATCGGTTACTTATCAGCAACTGGAGATATGGATTTTGCCATTGCTATTCGAACAATGATTCTTAAAAATAAAACAGCCTACGTACAGGCTGGTGCAGGAATTGTTTATGATTCCATCGCTCAGAATGAATACCAAGAAACGATTAACAAAGCTAAATCTATGACTAGAATGGGAGAACTAAGACCATGATTTTATTGATTGACAATTATGATTCATTTACTTATAACCTGGCTCAATATATCGGGAATTTCGCAGAAGTTCAGGTTTTGAGAAATGATGATCCAAACCTTTATGAACATGCTGAAAAGGCAGATGGATTAGTTTTCTCTCCTGGTCCAGGTTGGCCAGCTGATGCTGGGAAAATGGAAGAAATGATTCGTGATTTTGCAGGTAAGAAACCTATTCTAGGGATTTGTTTGGGACACCAAGCCATTGCAGAAGTCTTTGGTGGTAAGTTGGGCTTGGCTCCTAAAGTTATGCACGGTAAACAAAGCCAGATTCGATTTGAGACTCCATCAGTTCTCTATCAAGGAATTGAGGAAAATCGTCCAGTCATGCGTTACCACAGTATTTTAATCGAAGAGATGCCAGAAGAGTTTGAAGTGACAGCTCGCTCGACAGATGACCAAGCTATTATGGGGATTCAACACAAAACCTTGCCGATTTATGGCTTGCAGTATCATCCAGAAAGTATTGGAACGCCAGATGGCCTATCTTCTATTCAGAATTTTATCGAGAAAGTTGTAAAGTGAGGAACACAAAATGAAAGAAATTATTGAAAAATTAGCCAACTTTGAAGATTTATCAAGTGTTGAAATGACAGATGTTATCGAACGCATCGTGACAGGGCGAGTGACGGAAGCACAAATCGCTTCACTACTTTTAGCTCTTAAAATGAAGGGAGAAACACCTGAAGAAAGAACAGCCCTCGCTCAAGTCATGAGAGGACATGCTCAACACATTCCAACAAATATTCAAGATGCTATGGATAACTGTGGTACAGGTGGAGATAAGTCATTTAGCTTTAATATCTCAACAACTGCAGCTTTTGTCTTGGCAGGTGGAGGCATTAACATGGCCAAACATGGAAATCGCTCTATCTCCTCAAAATCTGGTTCAGCAGATGTTTTGCAAGCTTTGGGAATCAATATTGACCTTAAACCATCACAATTGGGTAAGGTATTTGACCAAACTGGAATCGTCTTTCTCTTTGCCAAAAACATGCACCCAGCCATGAAATACATCATGCCAGCTCGTTTGGAGTTGGGAATTCCAACTATCATGAATTTGACAGGTCCGCTCATCCATCCAATGGTTTTGGAAACACAGCTTCTAGGAATCAGTCGTCCTGAACTTCTGGAAAGTACTGCTCAGGTTTTGAAAAACATGGGTCGCAAACGTGCCATTGTAGTAGCTGGTCCAGAAGGGTTGGATGAAGCTGGTTTGAATGGAACTACCAGTATTGCCCTTCTTGAAAATGGTGAAATTACTTTATCAACCTTTACTCCAGAAGATTTGGGAATGGAACGCATTGCTATTGAAGACATTCGTGGAGGAAATGCTCATGAAAATGCAGCCATCCTTGTTAGCGTTCTTAATAACGAACCAAGTCCATTCTTGGAAACAACAGTCTTAAATGCAGGTCTCGGATTCTACGCCAATGGTAAAGCAGACAGTATCAAGGACGGAGTTGAATTGGCACGTCAAGTGATTGCCAGTGGTAAGGCCCTTGAAAAACTCAGACTATTACAGGAGTATCAAAGATGAGTCAGGAATTTTTGTCACGTATCCTAGAGCAAAAGGCGCGTGAAGTTGAAAAGATGGAACGAGAGGAGCTTCAGCCCCTGCGAGCAAGCTATCGCTTAGCTGAGTATTTGAAAAACCATCAGGACCGTTTGCAAATCATTGCTGAGGTCAAAAAGGCAAGCCCAAGTCTAGGTGACATCAATCTCGATGTGGATATTGTACAACAGGCCCAGACTTACGAGGCTAACGGAGCGGTTATGATTTCTGTTCTGACAGATGAGGTTTTCTTTAAAGGGCATTTGGATTATTTGCGGGAAATTTCCAGTCAGGTAGAGATTCCGACGCTCAACAAGGACTTTATCATCGATGAAAAGCAAATCATCAGAGCTCGCAATGCAGGTGCGACAGTCATCTTGCTCATTGTGGCAGCTTTGTCCGAAGAACGCCTCAAGGAACTGTATGACTACGCGACAGAACTGGGTCTAGAAGTTTTGGTGGAAACTCATAATCTGGCTGAACTGGAAGTGGCTCATAGACTTGGAGCTCAAATTATTGGTGTTAACAATCGCAATTTAACAACCTTTGAAGTCGACTTGCAGACCAGCGTAGAGTTGGCCAAACACTTTAAGGATGATTGCTTCTACATTTCCGAATCTGCTATTTTTACAGAGGAGGATGCAAAACGAGTAGCACCATACTTTAACGGAATTTTAGTAGGAACAGCCCTCATGCAAGTAGAAGATGTAGCCCAGAGAATCAAGGAGTTGCAGATTGACAAAGGTTAAGATTTGTGGACTATCGACCAAAGAAGCCGTAAAAACAGCTGTTTCAGCTGGAGCAGACTACATTGGTTTTGTCTTTGCTCCTAGCAAAAGACAGGTGACCTTGGAACAAGCAACAGAGCTGGCTAAGTTTATTCCTAGCCATATTCAAAAGGTTGGAGTATTTGTTTCACCTAGTCGGGCAGAACTGTTAGAAGCGGTAGACAAAGTTGGTTTGGACTTGGTACAAGTTCACGGTCAGGTAGTAGATAAACTATTTGAAAATTTACCTTGTGGCAGCATTCAGGCTGTTCAAGTAGACGGGAATGGCCATGTGCCAAGTTCTCGGGCAGACTATCTCCTCTTTGATGCACCTGTGGCAGGAAGTGGCCAGACTTTTGATTGGGGGCAACTGGATACGACAGAACTATCTCAGCCTTTCTTCATCGCAGGTGGGCTCAATGAGGATAATGTAGAAGAAGCTATTCAACACTTTACCCCCTTTGCAGTAGATGTATCAAGTGGGGTAGAGACAGATGGACAAAAAGATCAGGAAAAGATTAGAAGATTTATAGAGAGGGTAAAGAATGGCATATCAAGAACCAAATAAAGATGGATTTTACGGGAAATTCGGTGGACGTTTTGTCCCAGAAACATTGATGACAGCAGTATTGGAGTTGGAAGAAGCTTATCGTGAAAGTCAGGCAGATCCAAGTTTCCAAGAAGAGTTAAACCAACTTTTGCGCCAGTATGTAGGACGTGAAACTCCCCTTTACTACGCAAAAAACTTGACCCAGCATATTGGTGGAGCCAAGATTTACCTCAAACGTGAAGACCTCAACCATACAGGTGCACACAAGATTAACAATGCCTTGGGACAAGTTCTTCTGGCTAAACGCATGGGCAAAAAGAAAATTATCGCTGAAACTGGTGCCGGTCAGCACGGTGTTGCAACTGCAACTGCTGCAGCTCTCTTCAATATGGAATGTACAATCTATATGGGTGAGGAAGATGTTAAACGCCAAGCCCTCAATGTCTTCCGTATGGAACTTTTGGGAGCCAAGGTGGAAGCTGTAACAGATGGTTCGCGCGTGCTTAAAGACGCGGTCAATGCAGCCCTTCGTTCTTGGGTGGCCAACATCGATGATACCCACTATATCCTTGGTTCTGCCTTAGGACCCCACCCTTTCCCAGAAATTGTTCGTGACTTCCAAAGTGTCATCGGACGGGAAGCTAAAGAACAGTACCGTGACTTGACAGGGCAAGATTTGCCAGATGCCCTAGTAGCCTGTGTTGGTGGAGGTTCTAATGCTATCGGTCTCTTCCATCCATTTGTGGAAGATGAGTCAGTGGCTATGTATGGAGCTGAAGCAGCAGGACTTGGTGTGGATACGGAGCACCACGCAGCTACCTTGACCAAGGGTCGTCCAGGTGTCCTTCACGGTTCCCTCATGGATGTTCTCCAAGATGCTCATGGGCAAATTCTTGAAGCTTTCTCTATTTCAGCAGGTTTGGACTATCCTGGTATCGGTCCAGAACACTCTCACTATCATGATATCAAACGTGCCAGCTATGTGCCTGTGACAGATGAAGAAGCCTTGGAAGGATTCCAACTCTTGTCTCGTGTGGAAGGGATTATCCCAGCCTTGGAATCTAGCCATGCCATTGCCTTTGCGGTGAAATTAGCCAAAGAACTTGGTCCAGACAAGTCTATGATTGTCTGTCTATCAGGTCGCGGGGACAAGGATGTAGTTCAAGTCAAAGACCGCTTGGAAGCAGACGCAGCAAAGAAGGGAGAAGCTCATGCCTAAGACACTAACAGAAAAACTGAACGCTATTAAAGCAACTGGAAAGGGAATTTTTGTTGCCTATATCATGGCTGGAGACCACGAAAAAGGTTTGAATGGTCTCGGTGAAACAATTCACTTTTTAGAAGATCTGGGTGTGTCTGCCATTGAGGTGGGAGTTCCTTTCTCGGATCCGGTTGCAGATGGACCTGTTATCGAAGAAGCCGGCTTGCGCAGTCTAGCTCGCGGAACCTCTACCCAGGCTTTGGTTGAAACCTTGAAAACCATTGAAACAGAAATTCCGCTTGTCATCATGACCTACTTTAACCCCCTCTTTCAGTACGGTGTGGAGAAATTGGTTAAAGACCTTGCTGATACAGCAGTTAAGGGCTTGATTATCCCAGACCTCCCTCATGAACATGCCAACTTTGTAGAGCCATATTTGGCGGATACAGACATTGCCTTGATTCCACTTGTTAGCTTGACGACAGGAATTGACCGTCAAAAAGAACTCATTCAAGGGGCAGAAGGATTTGTCTATGCAGTTGCTATTAATGGAGTGACAGGGAAGTCAGGAAATTATCGATCTGACTTGGACAAGCACTTGTCTCAACTTCATCAAGTGGCAGACATTCCAGTTTTGACAGGGTTTGGTGTATCCACTCAGGCTGATGTAGAACGTTTCAATGAGGTATCGGACGGCGTTATCGTCGGTTCCAAGATTGTTAAGGCTCTACATGAAGGACAAGTAGCAGAAATCGCTGACTTTATACGAGAAGCAGTAGCTTACCAAAAATAATCGCGCAAGCAGCAAGTAAGAGGAAAGGCACAAAAGGAAGTCTTTCCTTTTTCTTTAGTAGGAGAAAGCCTAGGATACCGGTCGTGGAGGCAAATTGAATTAAAATCAGCATTTCAGTTAGGCTAAAAATAAGTGCACAAGAGGCCAGAAAGAGAAAATCCCCTGCACCTATGCGGATATCGATAAAGTGAGCCAAAATTCCAAGGACAAGGAAGAAGACCATGACCAGATTCCAGCTAGAGGAAGCCATGAGGATTAGGTGGAAAGTCATCCAGACCAGTAGGGGATATTCCTGATGGCGAAAGTCATAGATGCCCAAGGTCAAACCAGCAGTGATTAGGATGACTTGCCCCAAGGAAAGAAATCCCCAAGACCAAGATAGAAAGAGGAGTCCTAAGCCTAGTTCAAATAGGGCATACCAGACAGAATAAGGAGCCTTGCAGTAGCGACAACGAAAGCGATGTACTACTTGAGAGACAATTGGAATCAAATCCAAGGGATGTAAGCGAGTCTGACAGGAATCGCAGTGACTAGCAGGAAAGATAATAGACTGCTCAGGAAAGCGATCGATGACTAAGCCTAGAAAGGAAGCAAGAATCGTTCCAACAAGAAAAAAATAAAGATGAATCATACTTATTTATTCGGAAAAAATAAGAGAAAGAGTATAATAGTTGGATAAAGGAGAAATTTTAGGAGCAACTATGAAAATTCACTTTGAAAAAGGACTTCAGATAGAAAATGCCCAACTCATTTGCCAATGGTCCAACTCTCTCGGCAAACCCTTTCAAGAACAATGGATGGGACCAATGATTCCTTTTCCCTTGACAATTCAAGTCTTGCAAGATTTAGAAGGAATTTTTTCAATATTTGATGGACAAGAGTTTGTGGGACTTATCCAGAAAATCAGGCTAGAAGACAGGAATCTTCATATCGGGAGATTTTTTATCAACCCCCAGAAACAGGGGCAAGGCTTAGGTAGCCAGGCTTTAAGGAGATTTGTTAGTTTAGTCTTTGAAAATGAAGACATAGATAGTATTTCTCTGAATGTCTACGAGGCAAATCAAACAGCTTATAATCTTTACCAAAAAGAAGGATTTGAAATCGTTCAAATGGTTGAAGTACCTATACGAAAATACATCATGAAAAAGGTCAGATAGAACATAAATAACTTCGAGGAGCTGTCCCCTTACAATTTTTAATTCTCAAACTTGTTGCAGAGAAATTTTCTTGATAAAATAGATACATGACTAGATATAAAGCAATCATTTCCTATGATGGCTACGCTTTTGCTGGTTTTCAGCGGCAACCACACGCGCGTAGTGTTCAGGAGGAAATTGAAAAAACTTTAACAAAATTAAATAAAGGACAAGCTATTACCATTCATGGAGCTGGGCGAACGGACAGTGGCGTTCATGCTTTAGGACAGGTCATCCACTTTGATCTTCCCTATCAGATGGATGAGGAAAAACTTCGTTTTGCACTTGATACCCAAAGTCCTGAAGATATCGATGTGATTTCGATTGAGATTGTGGCCGATGATTTTCATTGCCGTTATGCCAAGCATAGCAAGACCTACGAGTTTATCGTAGATAGAGGACGTCCTAAAAATCCTATGCGTCGCCATTATGCGACTCATTATCCCTATCCACTCGATGTAGAGCGGATGCAAGAAGCTGTAAAAAAACTGGAAGGAACGCATGACTTTACTGGTTTTACGGCATCAGGGACTAGTGTGGAAGACAAGGTAAGAACGATCACGGAAGCTAGTCTTAGGGTTGATGAAACAGGGCAGTTTTTGACCTTTACCTTCTCAGGCAATGGTTTCCTCTATAAGCAGATTCGAAATATGGTTGGAACCCTGCTTAAAATTGGTAACAATCGGATGCCGATTGAACAGATTGACCTCATCTTAGAGAAAAAAGACAGACAGTTGGCAGGCCCAACTGCAGCACCCAATGGTTTGTATTTGAAGGAGATTCGTTATGAAGAATAATCGTATTTTAGCACTTTCAGGAAATGATATTTTTAGTGGTGGTGGATTAGCTGCTGACCTTGCCACCTATACTTTGAATGGTTTGCATGGATTTGTAGCCATGACCTGCTTGACTGCTTTGACAGAAAATGGCTTTGAAGTCTTTCCAACTGATGAAACTATTTTCCAACAACAGTTGGATAGCCTCAAGAGTGTAGACTTTGGAGGGATTAAGATTGGTCTCTTACCGACAGTCGGTGTTGCTGAAAAAGCCTTGAATTTCATCAAGGAAAGATCAGGAATTCCAGTAGTCTTGGACCCTGTTCTCGTTTGTAAGGAAACACATGATGTTGCAGTCAGTGAGCTCTGTCAAGAGTTGATTCGCTTTTTCCCTTATGTATCTGTGATTACTCCGAATCTTCCTGAGGCAGAGTTGCTTGCAGACCAAAAGATTGAAACCTTAGAAGATATGAAGGATGTAGCCAAAAAACTACATGACTTGGGTGCGCCATCAGTGATTATCAAGGGTGGAAATCGCCTCAGTCAGGATAAGGCTGTGGATGTCTTTTATGATGGAGAGAATTTTACTATTCTTGAGAATCCAGTCTTAGAAGGACAAAATGCTGGTGCAGGATGTACCTTTGCATCAAGTATTGCTAGTCAGTTAGTCAAGGGAGATGAACTATTACCAGCAATTGAAACTTCCAAAGCCTTTGTTTACCGTGCCATTGCACAAGCAGATCAATATGGAGTGAGACAATATGAAGCAAACCAAAACAACTAAAATTGCCCTAGTATCTATCTTAGCAGCCAGTTCTGTCGTATTGGGGTATTTTATAAAAATCCCGACACCAACTGGGTTTCTAACACTTTTGGACGTTGGAGTCTTCTTCACAGCCTTTTACTTTGGCAGTCGTGAAGGGGCCGTTGTTGGAGGTTTAGCAGGATTTCTTATTGACCTCATTTCAGGCTACCCTCAGTGGATGATTTTTAGCTTAATTAACCATGGTTTACAAGGCTATTTTGCAGGTTTTAAAGGAAAATGGCAATGGCTAGGCTTAGTCTTGGCGACTATTCTCATGGTAGCTGGCTATGCCTTGGCATCAGCTTGGATGAATGGTTGGGGAGCAGCCATACCAGAAATCATCCCAAATTTCCTGCAAAATATCGTTGGAATGACTCTAGGTTTTCTTCTTTGTCATAGTGTAAAGAAATTCAGATAATAGTGAAAAAAGGAAACCTACCCCGAACTATTAGGGAACTATTGAAAAAACTCTGATTATTTGCTAAAATGAAAGCTATGAAAACACTCTACGATGTGCAACAATTTCTCAAACAGTTTGGTATCATTGTCTATATGGGAAAACGTCTCTATGACATTGAACTGATGAAGATCGAGCTATCTCGAATCTATGATGCAGGCTTGATGGACAAGCTGGATTATCTTGAAGCGGAGGCTGTTCTTCGCAGAGAGCACAAACTAGAATTAGATTATTTAGAAAAAAATGGAGATTAGGTAATATGGTAACTTGGGTATTATGGGGACTTATTATAGCGATGTTGGCTTGGATGGGATATAACTATCTTCGCATTCGTCGTGCAGCGAAAATTGTAGACAATGCAGAGTTTGAGTCTTTGATTCGTACGGGTCAGTTGATTGATTTGCGTGATCCAGCTGATTTCCACAGAAAACATATCCTCGGAGCTCGTAATATTCCTTCAAATCAATTGAAGACAAGTCTGGCAGCTCTTCGCAAGGATAAACCTGTCCTTCTCTATGAAAACCAACGTGCGCAACGTGTCACAAATGCAGCACTTTTCTTGAAAAAACAAGGTTTCTCAGAAATCTATATCCTCTCTTACGGATTGGATTCTTGGACAGGGAAGGTGAAATCTAATTAACAATGTGAAAAAACTTGTCACATATGTTTAATATAAAGTCTTGGCTTTTTATGGTATAATTGTTAGTATAAAATTTAAGGAGTTTTTTGAAGATGAAAGAAAAGAAAAAACCATCACTTGTTTTAGGTGTCCTATCTATCGTCCTTGGTTTGCTATCTCCAATCGTAGGTCTCGTTTTGGGGATCATTGGTCTAGTCTTGGCTAATTCACATCAAAAAGAATCTGAGCTTGATTACAAAACAGAACGAATTCTTAATATCGTAGGGATTGTCATTTCAGTCCTTAACTGGATTGCAGGAGTCGTTTTGATGATGCACTAATCAGGATTCTAACAAAAAAAGCTTTATCTTTAAAAGCTTTTTTTGTTTTATCCAATTGATAAAACTAATTTTTATAGTATTATTCATTTGTATGAGTTTAAGGAGTTTTTAGAATATGCAAGAAAAGAAAAAAGCGTCACTTGTTTTAGGGATCTTGTCTATCATTCTTGGTCTGCTGTCGCCGGTGGTAAGTTTGATTTTGGGTATTATTGGTCTAGTCTTAGCTAACTCACATCAAAAAGAATCTGGACTAGACTATAAGAAAGAAAAAAATCTGTCCATCCTAGGGATTGTAATTTCTGCACTTCACTTTATTTTAGGTGTCATGGTATTTATACGCTAAAGAAGATTTGAAAAAAGCTTTATTTGTTTAAAGCTTTTTTTGTTTTATCCACTGTTTTCTAAGTAATTTTTAATAACCTGCAATTCTTCTTTGTTTAGAGGTCGGAAATCACCTTCTGCTAGCTCAAGGTCCAATATAAAATCTCCAAATTGAACTCGTTTAAGAGCAGTGACCTTGACACCAACAGAGAGGAACATTTTTTTAACCTGATGAAACTTTCCTTCAGAGATGGTGATAGTGGCTTGGCTGAGACTAGGACTTGAGGATAAAATCTCAAGTTGAGCAGGTTTACAGATAGTTCCATCAAGAAAGGTAATCCCATCTTTAAACTCTTGAATATGGTCGGGAGTTAGTGGCCCATTGACCTCTACTTGGTAAGTTTTATCCACATGATACTGAGGATGGAGGAGTTGAAAACCTAGGGGACCATTATCCGTTAAGAGGAGGAGACCCGTCGTATCCCGATCCAGACGGCCGATGGCGTAGAGTTGGTCAGACTGGAGATGCTGAGGAAGAAGGTCCATGACAGTTGGGAGTTTTTTATCCTTGCTTGCAGTCACGACTCCATTTGGCTTATGGAGCATGAGGTAGGTGTGTTCATATCCTTGGATTTTTCTATCTTTGAAAATCAGCTCTTGCAACCCTGTATCAACATTCTGTGCAAGGGAACGAGCAAGGTGTCCATCTACAAAGATTTCTTTTTTCAAAAGAGCTTGTTTCATGGCCTTACGGCTGATTTTTTCCTGGGCTAATAATTTATCTAAACGCATACCAGCCTATCTTATCACAAGTCGGGATTTTTGAAAAGAAAAGAGAAGGAATGAATTTTCTTTTGAAAACATTTACACTTACTTGAATTAAGTCATTTGCTTAAAATTGTGGTATAATCGTTCAGTTAGGAAATAAATTTTTGAATACAATAGAGGAAATCATGACAAAATTAAGAGAAGATATCCGTAATATCGCGATTATCGCCCACGTCGACCACGGTAAAACTACCCTTGTTGACGAATTGTTGAAACAATCTGAAACTCTTGACGCGCGTACAGAGTTGGCAGAGCGCGCAATGGACTCAAACGATATTGAAAAAGAGCGTGGAATTACCATCCTTGCGAAAAATACAGCAGTTGCCTACAACGGAACTCGTATCAACATCATGGACACACCAGGGCACGCGGACTTCGGTGGAGAAGTTGAACGTATCATGAAAATGGTTGACGGTGTTGTTTTGGTCGTAGATGCCTACGAAGGAACCATGCCACAGACTCGTTTCGTATTGAAAAAAGCCTTGGAACAAGACCTTGTGCCTATCGTTGTGGTTAACAAAATCGATAAGCCATCAGCTCGTCCAGCAGAAGTAGTAGATGAAGTCTTGGAACTTTTCATCGAGCTTGGTGCGGATGATGACCAACTTGACTTCCCAGTTGTTTATGCGTCAGCTATCAATGGAACATCTTCATTGTCAGATGATCCAGCAGACCAAGAAAAGACTATGGCGCCAATCTTTGACACTATTATCGACCACATTCCAGCTCCAGTTGATAACTCAGATGAGCCCCTTCAATTCCAAGTGTCACTTTTGGACTACAACGACTTCGTAGGTCGTATCGGTATCGGACGTGTCTTCCGTGGTAGTGTAAAGGTTGGGGATCAAGTTACCCTTTCTAAATTGGATGGTACAACTAAGAACTTCCGTGTCACAAAACTCTTTGGTTTCTTTGGTTTGGAACGTCGTGAAATCCAAGAAGCCAAAGCTGGTGACTTGATTGCCGTTTCAGGTATGGAAGATATCTTTGTCGGCGAAACCATCACTCCAACAGATGCGGTTGAAGCTCTTCCAGTTCTTCACATCGATGAGCCAACACTTCAAATGACCTTCTTGGTCAACAACTCACCATTTGCTGGTCGTGAAGGTAAATGGGTTACTTCTCGTAAGGTTGAGGAGCGCCTTCAAGCAGAATTGCAAACAGACGTTTCCCTTCGTGTTGAACCAACTGACTCACCAGATAAATGGACTGTATCAGGACGTGGGGAATTGCACTTGTCAATCCTTATCGAAACAATGCGTCGTGAGGGCTATGAGCTTCAAGTATCTCGTCCAGAAGTTATCGTAAAAGAAATTGATGGCGTCAAATGTGAACCATTTGAACGCGTGCAAATCGACACACCGGAAGAATACCAAGGATCCGTTATCCAAAGCCTTTCTGAACGTAAAGGTGAAATGTTGGATATGATCTCAACTGGTAATGGTCAAACTCGTTTGGTCTTCCTCGTTCCTGCGCGTGGTTTGATTGGATACTCAACTGAGTTCTTGTCAATGACTCGTGGTTACGGTATCATGAACCATACCTTCGATCAATACTTGCCATTGATTCCAGGTGAAATCGGTGGACGTCACCGTGGTGCCCTTGTTTCTATCGATACTGGTAAGGCAACGACTTACTCTATCATGTCTATCGAAGAACGTGGAACAATCTTTGTTAACCCAGGTACTGAGGTTTACGAAGGAATGATCATCGGTGAAAACTCTCGTGAAAATGACTTGACTGTTAATATTACGAAAGCGAAACAAATGACTAACGTTCGTTCCGCTACTAAGGACCAAACAGCGGTTATCAAGACTCCTCGTATCTTGACTCTTGAAGAATCACTTGAGTTCTTGAACGACGATGAATACATGGAAGTAACGCCTGAGTCTATCCGTTTGCGTAAACAAATCCTTAACAAGGCAGAGCGTGAGAAAGCAAACAAAAAGAAAAAATCAGCTGAATAAAAGCTAGAAAGAGCAGAAAATGGTCTATTTAATCATAGGGATTTTATTACTCTTACTCTATATATTTGCGACACCTCAAAGTATCAAGGGAACGGTTAATATTGTAATTCTTGTTTTTGGTCTCGTTTCCCTCGCGATTTTGCTTATGTTGTCCATCCTGCAAATCTTTCAGCTACCAACAGAATTCTTTATCACAGTAGCCATGCTGGTCCTTGCTTACTTTAGTTTGCGAGATATCAGTCTCATGTCGATTCGAAAAAAACACTAATCATCAATTCGAATCCTAAAATAACAAAAACTTCTATTAGCAACTAGTTGGCTGATAGAAGTTTTTTTGATTAAGATAGATTGCTTTTTTCTTCAGAATAGCGTTGATAGAAGTCAACTTTCAGTTGGATAAAGTTTTCCAATTCGCGCAGGAGTTGAAGTAATGTTGCGCGTGTTTCAAATTCTTCCCTTGTTTTAGGGAGGCTACGATTGCGAAATACCTGCAGATAGCTTTCAATATCATTTAATAGATCGTTGGCTGGATTGGTCTGACTGAGTTGATCCGCAATTTTAGCAAATAGCTGGGCAAGGATTAGGCTTTCGCTTGCTGCTAGATTACAGGTGTTGATTTGCTGGGCCATATTGCGAAGAATGCGACTCTGTCTCTGTCTCATTTCGAAATAGTGGATATGATAGTCGGTCTGATGAAAGAGATGGTCAGAGTGATCAAGATAGACCAGTTTGAGAGCTTCTTCAAGAAGCTGATCCAGTTCCTCAACGAGTTGAGCACGGTTGCGGCCATCGCCCTTTCCAAGATAATATTCAAAACGTTGTAGAATGTGTTTGAGTTTTTCTTCTACCTTGAGATGATAGAGATGGATTTCTTCTTGTCGAGAAGGCATATAGAGATTGACAGTCAAGGCAAATCCTGTACCGATAAGAAATAGGAGGAGCTCATTCACTAGCAGATCTGGTGATGTAGACTTCTGGACCAAGAGATGACTGACCAGGACACTACTCGGGGTAATGCCAATTTCCCAGCCGAATTTATAGGCAAGGGGAACATAGAGGGCCAAATAGAGACCGAAACTCCAGATATGGTAGCCAGTCAGGTGAAAGGAAAGGACACCAATGAAAAGAGCAAGAAGGGTAGAGAATAAACGATTACGAGCTAGTTTTATAGTGCTTCTACGAGTATCAGACAAGCTCAAAAGGGCAATGATACCAGCTGACACTGCTGAAGATAAATCGAGAAAGTAGGCTAGGACACAGGCCAAACAGGTTGCCAGAACGAGTTTAAAAGTACGTTGGGTGATAGACATGAGATATTTCCTATAATGAATGATAGAAACCAGACAAAACAAGCCTCAAAAGGCTTGCCTTGATTATTTTTTGTGAGCAGAGGAAAATTCTGCTACTGCTGTAAAGAGGACATCTGTTGAAGAGTTGAGGGCTGTTTCGCAAGAGTCTTGAATAACACCAATAACGAAACCAACACCCACAACCTGCATAGCAATATCGTTGGTAATCCCAAAGAGACTGCAGGCAACTGGGATAAGTAGGAGTGAACCTCCGGCGATTCCTGAAGCACCGCAGGCAGAGATGGCTGCAACGATACTGAGTACAAAGGCTGTTGCAAAATCAACTGAGATTCCTAGAGTATTGACAGCTGCTAGGGTTAAGATGTTGATGGTAACAGCAGCTCCAGCCATATTGATGGTTGATCCCAAGGGGATTGAGACAGAATAGGTATCTGGATTAAGACCTAGATCCTCACAGAGTTTCATATTAACAGGGATATTAGCAGCGGAACTTCGAGTGAAAAAGGCTGTAACGCCACTGATACGCAAGCATTTCCACACCAAGGGATATGGATTTTTCTTGATAAAGAGAAAAGCAATCAGAGGATTGATCACTAGGGCAACGAAAACCATAGTGGCAATCAAAAGTCCGAGTAGGATTCCGTAATTTGCTAAACTAGCGATACCTTGGTCTGAGATGGTTTTAAAGACCAAGCCCAGGATACCAAAGGGCGCCAGGTTGATGATCCATTCGACGATTTTTGAAGTCACACTGGCCATTGTTTTGAGGAGCTCTTTACTCGTCTTGCTAGCTTCTCTCATGGCAATCCCGAAAACTATAGCCCAAGATAGAATCCCGATATAGTTAGCTTGAATAAGTGCATTGACAGGATTGTCTACGACTTTTAGTAGGAGATTACTAAGCACTTGACCGATACCATCTGGAGGAGAAACTTCAGTGCTAGCGCTACTTAAGACAATCTGAACAGGAAAGAGAAAGCTGGCCATAACCGCCACAAGAGCCGCAGCAAAAGTTCCAAGTAAATAGAGGAAAATGACTGTTCTCATATTACTATCTTGGCCTTTTTGGTGTTGAGAGAGGGCGTTAGCGACTAAAGCAAAAACCAGGATAGGAGCGATAGCTTTTAGTCCTCCTACAAATAAATCTCCCAATAAACCAATGCCAGTTAGATTAGGAACGAGTAGACCTAGAATTGCTCCCAAGACCATTCCGATTCCGATACGTTTGATCAAATTTGTTTTGTTCCAAGCACGAATGATTCTTTTCATAGAGGTCTCCTTTTTTGTGTATTGTTTATGATTATAGTATAAATATGCTTGAAAAGCAAGTGAGTTATAAGTTTCATTAGAATAAATGAATATTTATGAAAAGGATGGCTGGGAAGGATTTATGGTATAATGGATAGAAAAGGAGTTTTATATGCAAGAATTTTTTCAACGTTATTTGGATAAATTAGATCTAACAACTGTATTAGAAAATCTCTTGACCAAGGTGATTTCTCTTCTACTTCTTATCCTTCTATTTTATATAGCTAAAAAGTTCCTCCATGTTGCTGTAGGAAAGATTGTTAAACCGTCACTTAAGTTTTCAAATCGAGATGCAGGTAGACAAAAGACTATTTCTCGTTTGCTTGAGAATATTTTCAACTACACACTTTATTTCTTCTTGATTTACTGTATCTTGTCTATTTTAGGGTTGCCTGTTTCTAGCTTGCTTGCAGGTGCTGGGATTGCTGGAGTTGCAATTGGTATGGGGGCGCAGGGCTTCTTATCAGATGTTATCAATGGCTTCTTTATCCTCTTTGAACGCCAGTTGGATGTAGGAGATGAAGTTGTTTTGACAAATGGTCCCATTACTGTATCGGGAAAAGTAGTTAGTGTCGGCATTCGAACCACTCAACTAAGAGGTGACGACCAAGCCCTCCACTTTGTTCCCAACCGCAATATTACCGTTGTGAGTAATTTTTCAAGAAAAGAAGAGAACTGAAATTTTACTTGATTTATGGTACAATAGAAAGAGTTTAGTAAAGGAGAAACGATGTTTTTAGATGAGCAATTAGGAAATGATTGTGTTTGGATCAATCTAGATGTAGAAAAAATTAAAAATCTTGAAGATTTATCTGAAATCTACGGATTGGATAAGGAAACCATCGAATATGCGCTGGATAAAAATGAACGTGCCCATATGGATTATAACCGTGAGAATGGGACTGTGACCTTTATCTACAATGTTCTGGATTTAGAAAAGGACAAGGATTACTATGAAGCGATTCCCATGACCTTTATCGTTGAAAACAAACGAATGATTACCATCAGCAATCATAAGAACGCCTATGTCATTGATCAGATGTTAGCTTATCTGGATAGCCATGAGTCGCTTTCTATTTACAAGTTTCTCTTTGCTGGTTTAGAGATTATCAGTAACGCTTATTATCCTGTCATTGAAGAGATGGATAAAAGTAAGGACGAAATTAGTGCCTTGCTACGTCAAACTACAACAAAGAAAAATCTCTTCGCCCTCTCTGACTTGGAGACAGGTATGGTTTACTTGACAGCAGCGGCAAAACAAAATAGACTCCTCTTGGAACATATCCAGGGCCATGCTCTTTATCGGAGATTTAATGATGTCGAACGAGAGCAGTTTGATGATGCCATGATTGAAGCCCATCAGTTGGTGTCTATGACAGACTTGATTTCTCAAGTCTTGCAACAACTCTCAGCTTCTTACAACAACATCCTAAACAATAACTTGAATGATAGTTTGTCAATTTTGACTATTATCTCCGTCTTACTAGCAGTACTTGCGGTTATTACAGGTTTCTTCGGAATGAATGTTCCTCTACCATTTACAGAAGAGCCAAATGCTTGGATTTATATCTTAATGGCTAGCTTGATTTTATGGGCAGCCTTATCTCAATGGCTGAAGAAAATTACTAGAAAATAAAAGAAAAGGAGCCAGAATGGCGATTGAAAATTACATGCCAGATTTTGCTGTGGAAGCAGTTTATGATCTGACAGTCCAAAGCCTGCAGGAGCAGGGGATCAAGGCTGTTTTGGTTGATTTGGATAATACCCTGATTGCTTGGAATAATCCAGATGGAACAGTAGAGATGAAGCAATGGTTGCATGATCTGCGTGATGCTGGGATACGTATCATTGTGGTATCTAACAATACTCCCAAACGTGTCAAACGAGCAGTTGAAAAATTTGACATTGACTATGTTTACTGGGCACTGAAGCCCTTTACTTTAGGAATTAACCGTGCCATGAAACATTTCCACTATGAAAAAGACCAAGTGGTCATGGTAGGCGACCAGCTGATGACGGATATTCGAGCAGCCCACCGAGCAGGCATTCGCTCGATTTTGGTTAAACCCTTGGTTCAACACGACTCTATTAAGACTCAGATTAACCGAGCGCGTGAGCGTCGTGTGATGAGAAAAATCGCTGAAAAGTACGGCCCTATTACTTATAAAAAAGGAATCTAATTATGGAAGAAATTCTCTGTATTGGTTGTGGAGCAACCATTCAGACGGAAGATAAGACTGGTTTAGGTTTTACACCTCAGTCAGCACTTGAAAAAGGTTTGGAAACTGGAGAAGTTTATTGCCAGCGTTGTTTCCGTCTTCGTCATTATAATGAAATCACAGATGTGCAGTTGACGGATGATGATTTCCTAAAACTCTTGCACGAGGTTGGAGATAGCGATGCCTTGGTGGTCAATGTGATTGATATCTTTGATTTCAATGGCTCTGTTATCCCAGGTTTGCCACGCTTTGTGTCAGGTAATGATGTGCTTTTGGTTGGAAATAAAAAAGACATCCTACCTAAGTCAGTGAAACCTGGTAAGATTAGCCAGTGGCTGATGGAGCGTGCTCACGAAGAAGGATTGCGTCCTGTTGATGTCGTCTTGACTTCAGCACAAAACAAGCATGCCATTAAGGAAGTCATTGACAAGATCGAGCACTACCGTAAGGGACGTGATGTCTATGTTGTTGGGGTGACCAATGTCGGGAAATCAACCCTTATCAACGCCATTATCCAAGAAATTACAGGTGACCAGAACGTCATCACAACTTCACGCTTCCCAGGAACAACCTTGGATAAGATTGAAATTCCACTCGATGATGGTTCTTATATCTACGATACGCCGGGGATTATCCACCGTCACCAGATGGCTCACTACTTGACTGCTAAAAACCTCAAGTATGTCAGTCCTAAAAAGGAAATCAAGCCAAAAACCTATCAGCTAAACCCTGAACAAACCCTATTTTTAGGTGGATTGGGACGCTTTGACTTTATTGCAGGAGAAAAGCAAGGTTTTACAGCCTTCTTTGACAATGAACTCAAGCTTCATCGTACCAAGCTAGAGGGAGCTAGTGCCTTTTACGACAAGCACCTAGGAATCCTTCTTGCACCACCAAATAGCAAGGAAAAAGAAGATTTTCCAAAACTAGTCCAACATGTATTTACCATCAAGGAGAAGACAGACCTAGTCATCTCAGGTCTAGGTTGGATCCGTGTAACAGGAACTGCCAAAGTCGCCGTCTGGGCCCCAGAAGGCGTCGCAGTCGTCACACGAAAAGCAATTATTTAAACACAGAAAGGAAAGGGTTGTCTTTATAAAGGCGAGCATTGCGAGCCCATAGAAGATACTTTTCGTCGTGGTGTTAGTTGGTACAAGTGATTGTACCAACTGCGGAAAATTTGAGACCTTAGGCTCAAATTTTAGTCATGAAAGTCCGAAGGACTTTGCTGATGTCCGTCACCACCTCAGAAAAGTATAAAAAAAAACTCTTTTAAATGAATTATGTCATTAACATCGAAACAACGTGCCTTCCTCAACAGCCAGGCACACACCCTCAAACCCATTATCCAAATCGGGAAAAATGGACTCAACGACCAAATCAAAACCAGTGTTCGTCAGGCACTTGATGCCCGTGAATTGATCAAGGTTACACTCTTGCAAAATACAGATGAAAATATCCACGAAGTAGCTGAAATCTTAGAAGAAGAAATCGGTGTGGATACAGTCCAAAAAATCGGCCGTATCTTGATTTTGTATAAGCAATCAAGCAAGAAAGAAAATCGTAAGATTTCTAAAAAAGTTAAAGAAATCTAAAAATATACTCCAAAAAACTGTTTTTACAGAAGACTAAAGGAGATTAGCCTATGGCAATCGAATTATTAACTCCCTTTACAAAAGTGGAGTTAGAGCCAGAAATCAAGGATAAAAAACGTAAGCAAGTTGGAATCTTGGGTGGAAATTTTAACCCTGTTCACAATGCCCACCTGATCGTGGCAGACCAAGTACGCCAGCAGTTGGGATTGGATCAGGTTCTGCTCATGCCTGAATACCAACCACCTCACGTAGACAAAAAGGAAACCATCCCTGAGCACCACCGTCTCAAAATGCTTGAATTGGCGATTGATGGAGTCGACGATCTAGCTATTGAAACCATTGAGCTAGAGCGCAAGGGCATTTCCTACACCTACGACACCATGAAGCTTCTAACAGAGAAGAATCCAGATACAGATTATTATTTCATTATCGGAGCCGACATGGTGGACTATCTGCCTAAGTGGTACCGAATTGATGAGCTGGTAGACCTAGTTCAGTTTGTAGGAGTTCAGCGACCACGATACAAGGCTGGGACTTCTTATCCAGTCATCTGGGTGGATGTGCCGCTCATGGATATTTCATCCAGTATGGTACGTGATTTCATCGCCCAAGGTCGCACACCTAACTTTCTCTTGCCAAAACCAGTGCTAGACTATATTGAGAAAGAAGGGCTTTACTGATGGCATACCAAGACTATATCAACTGTTCGCGTGAAGAATTGTTGGAAAAAATGGCAGAGCTCCTACCTGAAAAACGTCTAACCCATTGTCTGGGTGTAGAGCGTGCAGCCATAGAATTGGCTCAGCGCTTTGGTGTGGATGTTGAAAAAGCAGGTCTAGCAGGGCTACTTCATGATTATGCTAAAAAGCTATCAGATCAAGAGTTTCTAGACTTGATTGATCGATATCAACTAGATCCAGACCTTAAAAACTGGGGCAATAATGTCTGGCATGGCATGGTCGGTATCTACAAGATTCAGGAAGATTTAGATTTGAAAGATCCTGAAATTTTGCGTGCAATAGAAATCCATACAGTTGGAGCTGGTCAGATGACGGACCTTGATAAGGTTATCTACGTCGCAGACTACATCGAGCATAATCGTGCCTTTCCAGGGGTGGACCAGGCACGTGAGATTGCAAGTTTGTCACTAAATAAGGCGGTGGCCTATGAGACAGCTCGCACTGTGGAGCATTTAGCTCACCATGGATTTCCCATCTATCCCCAAACCCTTGAAACCTATAACGCCTATGTGCACTATTTAAAAGAGGATTAAATGAAGACGGCTTTTATCATTATTGATGTACAAAATATTTTAGTGGAAACGGGGTTTCAGACAAAAGGTCTATTGGAAAAAATTTCTTATTTACAAAACCAAGCTAGAAGTAAGAATATCGAAATTATCTATGTTCAACATATTGAGAACCCTGAAGCCCAAACATCAGAAGATTGGCAGTTATCTGCGCTTTTAAATCGAAAACCTGATGAAAAGGTCTTTCAGAAGAAGTATAATAGTATTTTCAAAGAAACTGGCTTAAAAGAATACTTGGATAAACAGGGGATTGAAAAATTAGTTTTATGTGGTATGCAGACAGAATATTGTGTGGATACCTCTGTCAAGGTTGCTTTTGAATATGGCTATAAGCTTATTATTCCAGAAGGAACTTGCACAACGTTTGATGGGGATGACATTCCAGCAGAAACGATAAATGAATTTTATGAGGGCATTTGGGAGGGGCGCTTTGCAGATGTCCTAGATTGTAAAAATATTTTTTGAAAGAGGATTAAATGAACGAAAAAGAATTACTAGAACTAGTCGTGAAAGCGGCAGATGAGAAACGTGCCGAGGATATCCTCGCACTTGATGTACAAGATTTGACTAGCGTGACAGACTACTTTGTTATCACTAGCTCAATGAACAGCCGTCAGTTGGATGCTATCGCTGACAATATCCGTGAAAAAGTAGCTGAAGCTGGCTTTAAAGGTAGCCATGTTGAAGGCGATGCAGCTGGAGGTTGGGTCCTATTAGACCTCGGTGGTGTCGTAGTGCATATCTTCTCAGAAGAAATGCGTGCCCACTATAACCTCGAAAAACTATGGCATGAGGCAAATTCTGTAGACATTTCAGAAGCCTTAGCATAGAAGATGAA
Source organism: Streptococcus oralis (assembly GCF_001075875.1). Classification (GTDB taxonomy): domain Bacteria; phylum Bacillota; class Bacilli; order Lactobacillales; family Streptococcaceae; genus Streptococcus; species Streptococcus oralis_I. Next base: position 34,859 of record NZ_JUOS01000080.1, on the reverse strand, counting down.
CTCAGTTGTAATCAACTGGGTTTTATTTGCTTATTTTAGAAAAATTGATTGAAAGGTAAAGGGCTAGTGGTGTTTACCATGGGGCTCTTGGTATCATGGTTATGGCAACTTATGAAACTTTTGCGGCGGTCTATGATGCGGTCATGGATGATAGTTTATACGACAAATGGACGGATTTTTCGCTACGCCATTTGCCTAAAACCAAGGACAGAAAGAAACTATTGGAGCTTGCTTGCGGGACAGGGATCCAGTCTGTGCGCTTTTCTCAAGCTGGTTTTGATGTGACTGGACTTGATTTGAGTGCGGAAATGTTGAAGATTGCCGAAAAGAGAGCGGCTTCAGCCAAGCAAAAGATTGCTTTCATTGAAGGCAATATGCTGGATTTATCCAAGGCTGGTCAATACGACTTTGTCACTTGTTATTCGGACTCTATCTGTTATATGCAGGATGAAGTGGAAGTAGGGGATGTCTTTAAAGAAGTCTATAATGCTCTCAATGAGGACGGGATCTTTATCTTTGATGTGCATTCGACTTACCAGACAGATGAGGTCTTCCCAGGCTATTCCTACCATGAAAACGCCGAAGACTTTGCCATGCTTTGGGATACCTATGAGGACGATGCTCCTCACTCCATCGTGCATGAACTGACCTTCTTTGTCAAGGAGGCAGATGGTTCCTTTAGCCGTCATGATGAGGTACATGAGGAACGGACTTACGAGGTCTTGACCTATGATATCTTGCTGGAACAGGCTGGTTTCAAATCCTTCAAACTCTTTGCGGACTTTGAAGACAAGGAGCCAATAGAAACCAGTACCCGTTGGTTTTTCGTCGCTCAGAAGTAGGAGATTTCCATGACCATCACAGGTATTATCGCAGAGTTCAATCCTTTTCATAACGGGCATAAATACCTTCTGGATCAGGCTGAGGGACTGAAAATCGTTGCCATGTCTGGGAATTTCATGCAGCGTGGGGAGCCTGCTATCGTGGATAAGTGGACACGGGCTCAGATGGCGCTGGAAAATGGGGCGGACTTAGTGGTAGAATTGCCCTTTTTAGTCAGTGTCCAAGCAGCAGATTTTTTCGGTCAGGGGGCTGTGGATATCTTGGTTCGCTTGGGCATTGATAGCCTAGCTTTTGGGACAGAGGAAGTTCTGGATTATCAGAAAATTGCAGACCTATACTCAGAACGTGGTCAAGAGATGGAGCAATTTGTGGGCAATCTACCTGATTCCCTCTCCTATCCTCAGAAAACGCAAGCTATGTGGAAGGAATTTGCAGGTCTTGATTTTTCAGGCAATACGCCCAATCATGTCCTTGCTCTGGCCTATGCCAAGGCAGTTGCAGGACGAGATATCAAACTTCATCCAATCAAGCGTCAGGGAGCAGGATATCATTCTGTGGACAAGGATGTGGACTTTGCATCTGCAACAGCTCTCCGTCAGCACCAAAGTGACCAAAAATTCTTAGAACGCTTTATGCCTTCTGTTGAACTCTTTGAAAAGACTAGTAAGGTAAACTGGGAAGATTATTTTTCTTTGCTTCGCTATCAAATCTTGTCAAATCCAGAACTAACTACTATCTATCAGGTTAATCAAGAGATGGCTGTGCGCATTAAGGAAGCCATCAAAACAGCCCAATCTGTAGAGGAATTGGTTGAGTTAGTGGCTACCAAACGGTACACCAAAGCGCGTGTCAGACGCCTCTTGACCTATATCCTGGTACAGGCCAGAGAAAGTGACTTGCCAGAAGCCATCCATGTCCTTGGCTTTACCGAAAAAGGCAGGCAGCATCTTAAATCTCTGAAAGGACAGGTCAATCTAGTCAGCCGAATTGGCAAAGAACCTTGGGATGCTATGACTCAAAAGGCAGACCAAATTTATCAACTGGGACATCCAAGTATCGCAGAACAAAATTTTGGTCGAGTGCCAATTAAAATCGAATCAAACTAAGTCTACTGAGAAGTAGGCTTTTTAACTTATTTTTTTCTAAAAAAATCTTTAAAAATTTAATTAGGGAGAATAGCCTATTTTATTAGGGAAAATAAGGATTTTAATCGCCGAAATAAGCAAAACAACTTCAAATTAAGGTTTGTTAAAAATGATTTTTTATGGTAGAATGTATAAGAATGCATATCATTCGGATAAACAAATAAATTGAGGTAAAAACATGGAAATTATGGCGATTGTTATCGTTGTTTTTGCCGTCATCATTGGTTTAGTCATTGGATATGTCAGCATCTCAGTCAAGATGAAATCATCACAAGAGGCTGCAGAGCTGATGCTTCTAAATGCTGAACAAGAAGCAACTAATTTACGAGGACAAGCTGAGCGCGAAGCGGATTTATTACTCAATGAAGCTAAGAGCGAAAGCAAGTCTCTTAAAAAAGAAGCACTATTGGAGGCCAAAGAAGAAGCCAGAAAATACCGTGAAGAAGTGGACGCTGAATTTAAATCAGAACGTCAAGAACTCAAGCAAATCGAAAGTCGTTTGACCGAACGTGCTAGCAGTCTTGATCGTAAAGATGACAATTTGACGAACAAAGAAAAAACACTTGAACAAAAAGAACAAAGTATTTCTGATAGAGCAAAAAACCTTGATGTACGTGAAGAGCAACTAGAAGAAATTGAGAAACAAAAGCAAGCTGAACTAGAGCGTGTCGGAAGTCTGACTCAGTCAGAAGCAAAAGACATTATCTTGGCCCAGACAGAGGAAAACTTGACTAAGGAAATTGCTAGTCGCATTCGTGAGGCTGAGCAAGAAGTCAAGGAACGTTCAGATAAGCTGGCTAAGGATATCTTGGCTCAAGCCATGCAGAGAATTGCTGGTGAGTATGTGGCTGAGTCTACCAACTCTACGGTTCATCTGCCTGATGATACCATGAAAGGTCGCATCATTGGTCGTGAAGGGCGTAACATCCGTACTTTTGAAAGTTTGACAGGGGTTGATGTCATCATTGATGATACGCCAGAAGTGGTAACCTTGTCAGGTTTTGATCCTATCCGTCGCGAGATTGCCCGTATGACGATGGAAACCTTGCTTAAGGATGGACGTATTCACCCAGCTCGTATCGAAGAGTTGGTTGAGAAAAATCGTCAAGAGATTGACAATAAGATTCGTGAATATGGTGAAGCCGCAGCCTATGAAATTGGTGCACCAAACCTTCACCCAGACTTGATGAAGATCATGGGACGCTTGCAGTTCCGTACTTCATACGGACAAAATGTCTTGCGTCATTCGATTGAAGTTGCTAAGTTGGCTGGTATCATGGCCAGCGAACTTGGTGAAAATGCTACCCTTGCTCGTCGTGCGGGATTCCTCCACGATATTGGTAAAGCCATTGACCGTGAAGTAGAAGGTAGCCACGTTGAGATTGGTACCGAGTTAGCTCGCAAGTACAAGGAACACCCAGTTGTGGTGAATACTATTGCCAGTCACCACGGAGATGTAGAACCTGAAAGTGTGATCGCAGTCATCGTTGCTGCGGCGGATGCATTGAGTGCTGCCCGTCCAGGAGCTCGTAGTGAGTCACTCGAAAGCTACATCAAACGTCTCCATGATCTTGAAGAAATTGCTAATAGCTTTGAAGGTGTTCAAAATAGCTTTGCCCTTCAAGCAGGTCGCGAAATCCGTATCATGGTAAATCCAGGTCAAATCAAAGATGACAAGGTCACAATCTTGGCTCATAAAGTTCGTGAGAAAATCGAAAACAATCTCGATTATCCAGGAAATATCAAGGTAACCGTGATTCGTGAACTTCGTGCAGTTGATTATGCAAAATAAATAAGAAAGAGCAGTTGAAAAATTACTGCTTTTTTGTTACACTAGATAGAAAGATTGTAGTGTGCAGAAATGGCTTTAGACATATAATCTTACAGAAATTTTCAAGTCATTTCACAAACTATCTAAAGGAGACATAATGGCAGACCGAGGCTTACTAATCGTTTTTTCAGGTCCTTCTGGAGTTGGAAAAGGAACGGTTAGACGAGAAATTTTTGAGAGTTCTGAAAATCAATTTCAATATTCTGTATCTATGACAACGCGGGCACAACGTCCAGGTGAAGTAGATGGTGTTGATTATTTCTTCCGTACACGGGAGGAATTTGAAGAGTTGATCCGTCAAGGGCAAATGTTAGAGTATGCAGAGTATGTGGGTAACTATTATGGAACTCCTCTGACTTATGTTAATGAAACGCTTGATAAGGGAATCGATGTCTTTCTTGAAATTGAAGTGCAGGGAGCTCTCCAGGTTAAGAAAAAAGTTCCAGATGCGGTCTTTATCTTTTTAACACCACCAGATTTGGAAGAATTGCAAGACCGTCTCGTAGGCCGTGGTACAGATAGTGCAGAAGTGATTGCTCAGCGTATCGAAAAAGCCAAGGAAGAAATTGCTTTGATGCGTGAGTATGACTACGCTATTGTAAATGACCATGTTCCTCTGGCGGCCGAGCGTGTTAAACGTGTGATTGAAGCAGAACATTTCCGTGTAGATCGTGTGATTGGTCACTATCAGGATATGCTACCAAAGTCTCCGACTATTCGATAAAATTTAGAAAACAGGTACAAACAAATGATGCTTAAACCCTCTATTGATACCTTACTTGACAAGGTACCATCAAAATATTCACTCGTCATCTTGGAAGCAAAGCGTGCTCATGAATTAGAAGCTGGAGCACCTGCTACTCAAGAATTTAAATCTGAAAAATCTACTCTTCGTGCCCTGGAAGAAATTGAATCTGGGAATGTAACCATCCACCCAGATCCAGAAGGAAAACGCGAAGCTGTTCGTCGTCGTATCGAAGAAGAAAGACGATTGAAAGAAGAAGAAGAAAAGAAAATTAAAGAGCAAATCGCGAAAGAAAAAGAAGAAGGTGAAAAAATTTAAGGTTGGGGGGACTCAATCTTATTTTTTCTATTGCAAGAATACTCAATCAATTAAAAGGATTTAAGAAGAGAAGGAGGTGAGGATATGGCTATTGCAAAAATCATTGTGGATGTTCCCTTGATGCAGACAGATCAGCCCTATAGCTACAAAATTCCTGAGGAATTTGAGGGGATGCTGGAAGTCGGCATGCGGGTTCATGTACCCTTTGGGAAGGCCAATCGCTTGATTCAGGGAATTGTTCTTGGAATGGAGTCTCAATCTGATGCAGATGTGGCAGACGAGGACTTGAAAGAGATTGCTGAGGTGCTGGACTTTTCTCCTGTCTTAACGGAGGAACAACTCTGGCTAGCAGAGGAGTTACGTAAATCAGTCTTCTCCTACAAAATTTCCATTCTAAAAGCTATGCTCCCTGGATTTTTGAACTCTAGCTATGATAAGATCCTCTATCCTCTGGAAGGCTTAAGTCAAGAAGATAGAGAACGCTTATTCGGTTCACAGGAATCTCTAGCATTTTCATCTCTAGACTTAGAAAAGCAGGCTGAGATGATGCGATTGACTCGAAAAGGTCTTTTAAAACTAGAGTATCAGGCTGTGGATCAGAAGAAAGTTAAGACGCAGTCTTGGGTTGAAGTGAATCTTGACAAATTAGAAAAGCTAGAAATCTCAAATCGTGCCAAGAAGAAATTGGAACTGCGAGAATACTTATTAGTACATCCTGAAACAGTTCCTTTGGCTGATTTGTTAGAACATTACTCACGCGAACAAGTTAATTTCTTTGTGGAACATGGTGCTATCACCATAGTGCAAAAAGAAGTGCAACGTTCAGCGGCTTATTTTGAAGGTATTGAATCTAGCCAATCTTTAGAGTTAAATCCAGAACAAAAAGAAGCCTGTGAGGCGGTTGTTGGAGCGATTGGGAAGAAACACCCTCCCTTTCTTTTACAAGGAATCACTGGAAGTGGGAAAACAGAGGTTTACTTGCAGATTATCCAAGGGGCCTTGGATATGGAAAAAACAGCGATTGTTCTAGTTCCAGAAATCTCTCTGACACCTCAAATGACGGAACGCTTTATTGCTCGTTTTGGCGATAAAGTAGCCATTCTCCACTCGGGTTTGTCCAATGGTGAAAAGTATGATGAATGGCGCAAGGTGGAGCGTGGAGATGCCCAGGTAGTCGCTGGAGCTCGGTCTGCCATTTTTGCCCCTTTGAAAAATCTAGGGGTAATCATTATCGATGAGGAGCACGAGGCCAGCTACAAGCAAGACAGTAATCCTCGTTATCATGCTAGAGATGTGGCTCTTTTACGAGCTCAGTACAATCAAGCTGCCCTAGTCCTTGGTTCTGCAACACCGAGTTTAGAAAGTCGTGCGCGTGCTGGCAAGGGGGTTTATCAACATCTCCGCCTGACGCAAAGGGCCAATCCTTTAGCAAGTATTCCTGAAGTTCAACTGATTGACTTCCGTGATTATATCGGGCAGAATGAGGCGTCGAACTTTACACCACCACTGATTGAGACCATTCAAGAACGACTGGATAAAAAAGAACAGGTTGTTCTCATGCTCAACCGCCGTGGCTATTCTAGTTTTGTCATGTGTCGGGAATGTGGGACTGTTGATACCTGTCCAAACTGTGATATTTCCTTGACGCTACACATGGATACTAAAACCATGAACTGCCATTATTGTGGATTTTCTAAGGAAATTCCTCATGTCTGTCCAAACTGTCAGAGTCGCAGTATTCGTTACTATGGAACAGGAACTCAGAAGGCCTACGATGAGCTGGCTGAACTCTTTCCAGAGGCACGTATTCTGCGCATGGATGTGGATACAACTCGCAAAAAAGGTAGTCACCAAGCACTTCTTGAGCAGTTTGGCAAGGGTGAAGCGGATATTCTTCTGGGAACCCAGATGATTGCCAAGGGATTGGATTTTCCAAATGTGACCTTGGTTGGTGTTCTCAATGCGGACACAGCCTTGAACCTGCCTGATTTCCGTTCTTCTGAGAGAACCTTCCAACTCTTGACCCAGGTGGCAGGACGAGCAGGAAGGGCTGAAAAAGCTGGGCAGGTCTTGATCCAGTCTTACAATCCTCAGCACTATGCTATTCGCTTTGCCAAGAATCAGGACTATGAAGGCTTTTATGCCTATGAAATGGGTATCAGACGTCAGTTGGGTTATCCACCTTATTATTTCACAATTGGAATTACCTTGTCTCATAAGAAAGAAGAAGAGGTTCTTAGAAGAGCTTATGGAGTCATGGAAATATTGCGGTCAGGTTTGTCAGATGCTAGTATCATCCTTGGCCCAACGCCAAAACCTATCGCTCGTACCCACAACCTCTATCATTACCAGATTTTAATTAAATACCGTTTAGAAGATGAGCTAGGGCCAACCCTCAACCAGGTCTTAGCCTTGACTCAAGAACGGGAAAATAGTGAGCTCCGTCTCAGCATTGACCATGAGCCACAGCAATTTTTATAAGAAGGAGAAGATATGACAAAATTAATCTTTATGGGGACACCCGACTTTTCAGCAACAGTCTTAAAAGGGCTTTTGACAGATGACCGCTACGAGATTGTTGCAGTTGTAACCCAGCCAGACCGTGCTGTTGGTCGTAAAAAAGTGATCCAAGAACCCCCAGTCAAGCAGGCTGCCAAAGAGGCAGGACTTCCTATCTATCAACCTGAAAAACTATCTGAAAGTCCAGAGATGGAAGCTATTATGAAGCTAGGAGCGGATGGGATTGTTACTGCTGCTTTTGGGCAGTTTCTCCCAAGTAAACTCCTTGATAGCATGGACTTTGCGGTCAATGTTCACGCTTCGCTCCTTCCTAAACACCGTGGTGGTGCTCCTATCCATTATGCCTTGATTCAGGGTGATGAGGAGGCAGGAGTAACCATTATGGAAATGGTCAAGGAAATGGATGCAGGAGATATGATTTCTCGTCGTAGTATTCCAATTACAGATGAGGACAATGTAGGAACCTTGTTTGAGAAATTGGCGATTGTTGGTCGTGATTTGCTTTTGGATACTTTGCCTGCATACATTGCTGGCGAGATTCAGCCTCAACCACAGGACCCAAGCCAGGTTACATTTTCGCCTAATATCAAACCTGAAGAAGAAAAGTTGGACTGGAACAAGACCAATCGTCAACTCTTTAACCAAATTCGTGGGATGAATCCATGGCCAGTTGCTCATACTTTTCTAAAGGGCGAACGCTTCAAAATCTATGAAGCACTCCCTGTAGAAGGTCATGGAACTCCAGGTGAGATTCTTTCCATCGGTAAGAAGGAACTGATTGTCGCAACAGCAGAAGGAGCCCTGTCTTTCAAACAGGTTCAACCAGCAGGAAAACCTAAAATGGACATTGCTTCCTTCCTCAACGGTGTGGGACGAACTTTGGCAGTAGGAGAACGATTTGGTGACTAAAGTAGAAACGGCTAGAAGTTTAGCCCTAGAGGTATTGGAGGATGTCTTTATCCAACAAGCTTACTCCAATATCGCTTTAAACAAACATCTTAAGGGAAGTCAACTGTCAGCGGCAGATAAAGGCTTGGTGACCGAACTGGTCTATGGAACGGTAGCCCGTAAACTAACTTTAGAATGGTATTTATCTCATTTTATCCCAGACAGAGAGAAGCTAGATAGTTGGCTCTATGTTCTTCTTCTCATGAGTACTTACCAACTCCAATATCTAGATAAGGTTCCAGATCATGCAGTGGTCAATGAAGCGGTGGAACTGGCTAAACTTCGCAAAAAAGGTAGCGAAAAACTGATCAATGCAGTCCTTCGCCGTATCCTGCGAGAAGGTTTGCCAGATATTTCCAGTATCAAACGTAAAAATAAGCGTGATTCTATCGCCTACTCTTTGCCAGTGTGGTTGGTTTCTAAGCTCAAGGAAGAGTATGGAGAAGAGCGAGCGCAAGCGATTTTTGAGAGTCTTTTGCAACGCAATAAAGCCAGTATCCGTGTGACAGATTTGAGCCGAAAAGAGGAAATTAAAGCTTTGCTTGGTGCAAGTGATTCTCATTTATCTCCTGCTGGTCTGGTTAAGGAACAGGGGCATTTTGCTAGTCATGACTTGTTTTCAGAAGGACTTATTACTATCCAAGATGAGTCAAGTCAACTGGTTGTACCGACACTAGAGCTACAAGGTGACGAGCAGGTTTTAGATGCCTGTGCAGCCCCAGGTGGGAAAACAGCCCATATGGCATCCTATCTGACTACAGGTCAGGTAACGGCTCTAGATCTCTATGACCACAAACTCACTTTGATTCAAGAGAATGCTCAGCGTTTAGGTGTAGCGGACCGTGTCCAAACGCAAAAACTGGACGCTCGAAAAGTGCATGAATTTTTTGGCAATGATCAATTTGACAAAATTTTAGTTGACGCCCCTTGTTCAGGGATTGGTCTATTGCGTCGAAAACCAGATATCAAATATAATAAAGAGACAGCAGATTTCGCGTCATTACAGGAAATTCAGTTGGAAATATTAGGTAGTGTTTGTCAAACGCTACGTAAAGGTGGTATAATAACGTATAGTACCTGTACTATTGTCTCGGAAGAGAACTTTCAAGTGGTTCAAGCATTTTTAGAAAGTCATCCCGAGTTTGAGCAGGTTAAACTAGAACATGAATGTAAGGATATCGTGAAAAATGGTTGTATCCTCATTACTCCGGAATTATACGGAAGTGATGGATTCTTTATCAGCCAATTTCGTAAGATATCCAATTAGGAAGGAACTGACACAATGGAGATTTCATTATTAACAGATGTGGGTCAGAAACGTACAAATAATCAAGACTATGTCAATCTTTTTGTCAACCGTGCCGGTCGTACAATGATCATCTTGGCTGATGGGATGGGAGGACACCGTGCAGGTAATATTGCCAGCGAGATGGCAGTAACTGATTTAGGTGTTGCCTGGGTTGATACGCAGATTGACACCGTTAATGAAGTTCGCGAATGGTTTGCCCACCATCTAGAAGTTGAAAATCAAAAGATTTATCAAATGGGGCGTGATGAAGCCTACAAGGGAATGGGGACAACTCTAGAAGCCCTTGCAATCATTGATCATCAAGCAATTTATGCTCATATTGGAGATTCTAGAATCGGTCTCATTCGAGGAGAAGAGTACCGTCAACTGACAAGCGATCATTCCTTGGTTAACGAATTGCTCAAGGCGGGTCAATTGACACCTGAAGAAGCTGAGGCACATCCACAAAAGAATATCATCACCCAGTCTATTGGGCAAAAAGATGAAATTCAACCTGATTTTGGAATTGTCAGCTTGGAAGCAGGTGACTATCTGGTCATGAATAGTGACGGTCTAACCAATATGATTTCAGGTAGTGAGATCTATGATATTGTGACTAGCGATATCTCTCTTGATGATAAGGCGGCCACTTTGGTACGCTTTGCCAACAATGCCGGAGGGCTTGATAATATTACAGTTGCCCTTGTTTCGATTGAGGAGGAGGCGGCACTATGATCCAGATCGGCAAGATTTTTGCCGGGCGGTATCGGATTATCAAACAAATTGGCCGTGGAGGTATGGCAGATGTCTACCTGGCCAAGGATTTGATTTTAGACGGGGAAGAGGTAGCTGTAAAGGTCCTGAGGACTAACTACCAGACTGACCCGATTGCTGTTGCGCGTTTTCAGCGTGAAGCGCGTGCAATGGCTGACTTAGATCATCCCCATATCGTTCGGATAACGGATATTGGCGAAGAGGACGGTCAACAGTACCTGGCTATGGAATATGTAGCTGGGCTCGATCTCAAGCGCTATATCAAAGAACACTATCCCCTATCAAATGAAGAAGCTGTCCGTATCATGGGTCAGATTCTCTTAGCGATGCGCTTGGCGCACACTAAAGGTATTGTCCATCGTGACTTAAAGCCTCAAAATATTCTTTTAACTCCTGATGGAACGGCCAAGGTGACGGATTTTGGGATTGCCGTAGCCTTTGCAGAGACCAGTTTGACTCAGACCAACTCTATGCTGGGTTCTGTTCACTACTTGTCACCTGAGCAGGCTCGTGGCTCTAAGGCAACTGTCCAGAGTGACATCTATGCCATGGGGATTATTTTCTATGAGATGCTGACAGGGCATATCCCTTATGATGGCGATAGTGCAGTAACTATAGCCCTCCAGCATTTTCAAAAACCTCTTCCTTCGGTCATAGCTGAAAACCCATCTGTTCCCCAAGCTTTGGAGAATGTGGTCATCAAAGCAACTGCTAAAAAACTTACGGATCGATACCAGTCGGTTTCAGAGATGTATGTTGATTTATCTAGCAGTCTATCTTATAACCGCAGAAACGAACCAAAACTTATTTTTGATGATGCTACTAAGGCAGACACAAAGACATTGCCAAAGGTTTCTCAGACAACCTTGACCTCTATTCCTAAGGTTCAACCACAGACAGAAAGCCATCAGCCAACTAAAGCTAGCCCAGAAGTAAGTGCTAAAAAATCTGTGGAAAAACCAGTGAAAAAACGTCGTTTTAAAGCACGTTATCTAGTTCTACTAGCAAGTTTCGTACTGGTTGCCGCTTCTCTGGTGTGGATTTTGTCTAGAACACCAGCTACTGTTGAGATTCCAAAAGTTGCAGGTCAAACTGTCGCTGAAGCTAAGGAAAACTTGAAAAAAGCGAATTTTGAGATTGGTGAGGAGAAGACCGAAGCGAGTGATACCGTAGAGGAAGGTCGGGTCATCCGAACAGATCCAGATGCTGGCTCAGCTCGCAAAGAAGGGTTTAAAGTTAATCTAATCATATCTTCAGGTCAACAATCCTTTAAGCTTGGAAATTATGTTGGTCGTAAATCTACAGATGTCATAGCAGAATTAAAAGGGAAAAAGGTTCCTGAAAATCTGATTAAGGTTGAAGAAGAAGAGTCCAGTGAATCAGAACCAGGTGTGATTTTAAAACAGAGCCTAGCAGAAGGTACGACCTATGATCTTACCAAGGCAACTTCTATTGTTTTGACTGTTGCTAAAAAGGTGACAACCGTGACCATGCCAAGTTATATTGGCTCAAGTCTTGAATTTACAAAGAATAACTTAATTCAAATTGTTGGTGTCAAGGAAGCTAATATCGAAGTCGTAGAGGTTTCGACAGCACCTGAGGGCACTGCTGAAGGAACTGTTGTCGATCAAAGTCCAAAACTAGGTGAGAAAGTTGATCTAAGTACGACACGTATAAAGATTTCTATTTATAAACCAAAAACCCCACCTTCTTCTTCTTCTTCTTCTTCTTTTTCTTCGGTTCCGTCTTCGAGCCAGCGTAACACTAACAGAGTAGATAATACAGTGCCATCACAAAGTCAATCGACTCCATCTTCGTCAACACATAATCAAACAGACGAACATAACACAGATAATTAATCAATCTTTGTCACAGTTTTTGTGACAAAGATTTTTTTTCCTTCAAATTTATGATAAAATAAAAAGGAGTTTTAGAAGGAGGAAAACATGGACGAAGTCAAACAACTGAATGCAGTGATCGATGTCATTATGCTAGCAGGAACGATACTGCTTCGAAATGGATCTGAGATTTATCGTGTTGAAGATACCATGATTCGGATTGCTCATTCACAGGGCATTATGGATTGTAATGTTTTAGCCATGCCTGCCGCCATTTTTTTCTCCATTGAAAATACAAATATCTCTCGCATGAAGCGAGTGACCTCCTCTGCTTATAATATTGAGAAGGTATGTGATGTCAACCAGATTTCACGGCAGCTTGTATCAGGACAGCTGGATCTGGATACAGCCTTTATCCAACTAAAGGAATTGAATGCCAAGGCACCTCCCTACACCAATATTCAACTAACTGCTGCAGCGACTCTCAGTGCTCCTTTCTTTTCAATCATGTTCGGTGGGAATGTCTACGATGCCATCGGAGCAGGAGTGGCGACCTTGTTTGCTTTTACTTTCTCTCTCTACGTAGAGAAGTTTATTCGTATTCCTTTTATGACAGCTTTTGCAGGTGCTCTTGTCTTCGGTTTGATTGCACAATTTTGGGCGCGCTATTCTGGTTTGCCGTCGACAGCTGATCTGGTGATTGCGGGTGCGGTTATGCCTTTTGTACCTGGAATTGCCCTGACTAATGCTGTTCGAGATATTATGACCAATCACATTAACTCTGGTATGAGCAAGATGTTTGAATCCTTGCTGATTACCCTTGCCTTAGGGGCTGGAACATCAGTTGCCCTCGTACTCATGAACTAATATGACACTAACAACATTTTTATTGCAAGCTCTGGCAAGTTTGCTTGCCATTATTACCTTTTTAATCGTTTTAAATGTCCAGCGTTCCATGCTGATACCTGGTGGAGTTTTGGGAATGTCTATCTGGCTACTCTATCTGATACTCAAGGAGCCGACTAACGTCATTTTAGCAACCTTTATTGCTGCTGTGATTGGTTCTTGTGTCAGCCAAATTATGAGTATCCTCTATAAGACACCAGCAGTTGTTTTTGCTCTGGCAATATTGGCGCCACTAGTGCCAGGTTATCTGTCCTATCGAACGACTTCCTTCTTCGTTACAGGTGACTACGGCCATGCCATTTCTAGTGCCATGCTAGTTATGATGTTGGCCCTTGTTATCTCTATTGGAATGGCCAGTGGGACAGTTTTGTTGAAATTGTATCATTATCTCAAAAAGAATCGAGCTAGCTAAGACTCGATTTTTTATAGCCCTAAAGTTCTGTTTGTTGGCTCAGTCTAAAAATGAAATAAGGTTTTTAAAATGAACTTGATTTGGTGAATCAAGTCTTTTTTAGCTCATTTGACCTCAATTGTGATAAAATAGAGGTGAACGATTTTTTACAATGAATGATAAAAATAGAGGTAAATATGACAATCGGTATTGATAAGATTGGTTTTGCGACCAGTCAATACGTTTTGAAATTACAAGATTTAGCAGAAACCCGAGGAATTGATCCTGAAAAATTGAGTAAAGGACTCCTTTTAAAAGAATTGAGTATTGCTCCTTTGACAGAGGATATTGTTACCTTGGCTGCCAGTGCAGGAAATTCTATCCTGACTGAAGAAGATAAGCAAGAGATTGATATGGTTATCGTAGCGACAGAGTCTGGGATTGACCAGAGTAAAGCTGCAGCTGTCTTTGTACACGGTTTATTAGGAATCCAACCATTTGCTCGTAGTTTTGAAATCAAGGAAGCTTGCTATGGTGCAACTGCGGCTCTTCACTATGCTAAGTTACATGTAGAAAATTCTCCTAAATCAAAGGTTTTGGTGCTGGCTAGTGATATTGCAAGATATGGTGTCGAAACTCCTGGAGAACCAACTCAAGGTGCAGGCTGTGTTGCTATGTTGATTAGCCAAAACCCACGTGTTATGGTATTCAACAACGATAACGTTGCGCAGACTCGTGATATTATGGACTTTTGGCGTCCAAATTATTCAACGACACCATTTGTAAATGGGGTTTACTCAACACAGCAGTATCTTGATAGCTTGAAAACGACTTGGGAAGAGTACCAAAAGCGTTATGACTGTAACTTGGAGGATTTTGAAGCTGTATGTTTCCACTTGCCATATCCGAAGCTAGCTCTCAAAGGATTGAAAAAAATCCTAGACAAATCCTTGCCTCAAGAGAAGAAGGACTTGCTTCAAAAGCACTTTGATGAATCTATTATTTATAGCCAAAAAGTTGGAAATATCTATACAGGTTCACTCTTCTTAGGTCTCTTGTCTCTTCTTGAAAATTCTGATAGCCTAAAAGCTGGGGATAAGATTGCCCTCTATAGCTATGGAAGTGGTGCTGTATCTGAGTTCTTTAGTGTGGAATTGGTTGAAGGTTTTGAAAAGCAATTGCGGAAAAATCGCTTAGACTTGCTAGATCAACGTCAAGCTTTGAGTGTTGCTGACTATGAACGAATCTTCTTTGAGGAAGCCAACTTAGATGAGTCTGGATCTGCAACGATGTCAGGTTATGAAGGGCAAGACTATGCCCTTGTTGAGATTGTAGACCACCAACGTCGCTACAGCAAGGTTGAAAAATAATGAAAAAAAATTGGAATGGATTTGCTAAAAAATCAATTCAAGAGCGCCTAGAGTTCGTTAAGTCTCAGGCGCTTACTACTATTGAATCCCAAGAAAGTCTTGAGCAAAATGAGAATCTCAGTCTAGCAGTTGCGGACCAACTGAGTGAAAATGTGGTAGGAACCTTCTCACTTCCATACTCAATCGTTCCAGAAGTTCTGGTGAATGGTCAAGAATACACAGTTCCCTATGTGACCGAAGAACCATCTGTAGTTGCTGCAGCTAGTTTTGCCAGCAAAATTATCAAGCGTGCTGGAGGTTTTACTGCTCAGGTTCACCAACGTCAAATGATCGGTCAAGTGGCTCTCTATCAAGTCCCAGATAGTGACCAAGCTCGTCAGGCTATTCTGAGTCAAAAGTCGGAACTGATGGAACTGGCAAATCAAGCCTATCCCTCTATTGTCAAACGTGGTGGTGGAGCGAGAGAGCTAACAGTTGAAAAAATTTCTGGTGAGGCTGACTTTTTAGTAGTTTATCTCCATGTCGATACTCAGGAAGCCATGGGAGCTAATATGCTCAATACCATGCTTGAAGCTTTAAAACCAAGTCTAGAGGCTCTCAGTCAAGGGCAAAGTTTAATGGGGATCCTATCCAACTATGCCACAGATTCTCTAGTAACTGCAACTTGTCGCATCGCCTTTCGTTATTTGAGTCGCCAGAAGGATGAAGCGCGTGAACTAGCAGAAAAAATAGCTTTAGCCAGCCAGTTTGCTCAGGCAGATCCTTATCGAGCAGCGACTCACAACAAGGGAATTTTTAATGGGATTGATGCTCTCTTGATTGCTACTGGAAATGATTGGCGCGCTATTGAAGCAGGGGCGCATGCCTATGCGAGCCACGAGGGTAGCTATAAAGGACTCAGTCGTTGGAGGATAGATTTGGAAAACGAAGAGCTTATTGGAGAGATGACCATGCCGATGCCAGTTGCCACCAAGGGTGGATCTATTGGTCTCAATCCTCGAGTCGTACTCAGTCATGAGTTGCTAGGTCATCCATCTGCCAAAGAATTGGCTCAAATTATCGTGTCAATTGGTCTTGCACAGAATTTTGCGGCCCTTAAAGCTCTTGTTAGTACAGGGATTCAGCATGGACACATGAAACTTCAGGCAAAATCGTTAGCACTTTTAGCAGGTGCGACTGAGGCAGAAGTACCTAAGCTAGTAGAAAACTTGATTGCTGAAAAAACCTTTAATTTAGAAAAAGCGCAAACGCTATTGAAACATTTAAGATCATAAGAAAAACTCAGACGAATCTAGTCTGAGTTTTTTTGTTTATACTCAATGAAAATCAAAGAACAAACTAGGAAGTTAACCGCAGGCTGTTCAAAACACTGTTTTGAGGTTGCAGATGGAAGCTGACGTGGTTTGAAGAGATTTTCGAAGAGTATTAAATACTTTTACCTGGTAAGAGACTAACTGGTAAGAAATAACCGGTTGTAGCAACTTCTTTTCCTTCGATTTTTTGAAGGAGTAAATCAACTGTCAGGCGAGCAATTTCTTCCAAAGGTTGTTTAATGGTAGTAAGGTGAGGATAGAAATTCTCGATAAAATAAGTTCCATCATAACCAATAACCTTAAGTTGTTCTGGAACAGAGATACCAAGTTCCTGAGCAATCTTCATTACCAAGATGGCAGTCAAATCATCCGATGCGAAAATAGCATCTGGTTTTTGTTTGGTCAGGATACTTTTGATTTCCATTTCCTTGCGGAGGGGTGAAAAGTCACTGGAAATATTGATAATGGGAGCTTTTGGGAAGATAGAAGCAAAGCCTGCATGGCGAAGTCCAGTTGGTGAATTGGAGTTGTCATTACCTGTAATCATAATGACAGACTTAGCTCCAGTTTTCTCTAAAGTTTGAGCTGCAAGGACTCCACCAGCATAGTTATCAGAAGAAACGACAGGAATGTCTGGTGATAGGTTACGGTCAAAAGAAATAATTGGAGCCGTTACGCGATTGTAGTCTTCAATCCCTAAGTTATGGCTACCAGAGATAATGCCGTCCACTTGGTTGGCTTCTAGCATTTCAAGATATTCACGTTCTTTTTCCGAATCGTGCTCACTGTTACAGATGATTGTCTTGTAGCCTTTTTTGAAGAGTTCGTGTTCCAATTTGTCAATCAATTCAGCATAGAAAACATGGCTGATTTTTGGGAAAATCAAACCGATTAACTTGGCTGACTTCCCTTGGAGGCTACGAGCAAGGTTGTTAGGTTTATAGCCTAACTCTCGCATGGCCTCATTGACTTTTTGAATGGTTTTTTCAGACAGATAACCTTTTTTATTGATGACACGTGAAACGGTAGTAGGGCTGACGCCAGCCAATTTTGCGACATCAGTTAGTTTTGCGACCATATTCTAATTCGTAGTATGTTCCAGTTGGGTTTCCAGATTTAATGAGGATTTCATTTTGATCTTCATGTGGGAAGACACGACCAGAAAATACTTTTTCTCCTTTATTAATGAAAATTTCAAAGACTGAATTATCGATGAAGATATTTACAGTAGTAGCTTGGTTGTCGATTGAACATGAGCGAGTAGTTCCAAATTCTTGAGCATATTGCTCACCTGCTTGACTGCGGTCAACAGTAACTTGAGCATTGACAAGGTCGAAATTGATGGAGAGTCCCTTACCTTCTTTATCAGCAAGAAGGATGATTTCACTTTGGCTATTAGCCTCTAAGTTCAGTTCAAGTTCGTAGGTGTTTTTAGTTTCAGAACGATTTGAAAATTCCTCTTCTGAAGCACGGAGTTCCTTGATAGCAGATACAGGATACTGATAGAGTTTGCCATCTTTAATAGTTAATTCTTTGACCAATGAGAAAGTTCCTTGGTGATCGAAGCGATCAGATGGATAAGAAACATCTGGTAAACCAAGCCAACTAACAGCAAGAGCGCGTCCATCAGGGGCATTGAAGGCTTGAGTGGCATAGGCTTCGAAACCATAGTCTAGATTGTGTAGTTCAGAAACATCTACCATACGAGCATTTTCAGGATCAAAGGAAGCACCGATTTTATACATATTTGGATAGATGTTGTCATAGTCAAGAACCTTTTTATCCAAACCTTGTGGGCAGTAGAGAAGGACAGGCTGTTCTCCAACAAAGACGAGGTTCGGGCACTCCATCATATAGGCAGTACGGTCATTGTTGAAGTCCAAATCACCAACTTCTTGCCAGTTTGTATAATCGTTATCGACCGCTTTGTAGAGACGGACAAAACCTTTTTTCTCCAAGTCTTGACCACCAACGATAGCGTAGTATTGTCCTTTAAAGTTGAAAATCTGTGGATCGCGGAAGTGGTCAGTAGCATCAGCAGGTTGATCAATCAAAACTTTGTCAATTTTTTCAATCTTACCGTCCTTATCCATCAAGGCACCAATCTGATAAGGGTGGCGAACCCAATTTTCATCACGGACATTTCCTGTATAGAAAAGGAACAATTGATCACCAAACTGCATAGCAGATCCTGAGTAAGCGCCGTGGCTATCCAGTGGAGTATCAGGTAAGATTTTTACACCTGTTTCAGTAAAGTGCACCAAATCGTCACTCTCAAGTTGAACCCAAGATTTCAAGCCGTGGGCTGCTCCAAAGGGGAAGTTTTGGTAAAAGACAATCCACTTACCATCAAAATAAGAAAAACCGTTTGGATCGTTGAGAAGTCCTTCCTTTGGTTCAATGTGATAGCTGACATGCCATGGGGATTGCGCCATCTTTTCTTGGATTTCTTTTCTTTCTTCTTGTGTCCAATCTTCGTAACGTCTGTAACGACGTTCAGTAGTCCATTCCATTTCTATTTCCTCCATAAAATTCTACTATCTTTATAGTAAACGTTTCCTTATAAAAAAGCAAGTCTTTTACACTAAATTAACGAAAAAAATGTCAAACGTTTGACAGAATATAGAAGCACTATTTTATGGAAAATAATGAAAATATGAAAGTTTTTGAAAATTTTAAAGTAAAAACCTTGAGTTTATAGGGTGTTTATTGCTGCATTGATGAAAAAAATAGCAAAAACAATCAAAAAATAAAAAATAGCAAAATTTTTTCTGCAAAACGCTTGACATATTTTTTAAACGTGATAGAATAATATTCGTAGGGCGGATAAAATCGCTTTCAAACAAGAAAAAATTTTATAAGGAGATTTTTGCAAATGACGAATACAGAAATTGCAAAAAAAGTCATCGAAGCCTTGGGCGGACGTGAGAATGTTAACAGTGTAGCCCACTGTGCGACTCGCCTTCGTGTTATGGTTAAAGATGAAGCGAAGATTAACAAAGATGCTATTGAGAACTTGGAAAAAGTTCAAGGTGCTTTCTTTAACTCAGGTCAATACCAAATTATCTTTGGTACAGGTACAGTTAACAAGATGTACGATGAAGTCGTAGCTCTTGGCTTGCCAACATCATCTAAGGATGAGATGAAGGCAGAAGCTGCTAAACAAGGAAATTGGTTCCAACGTGCCATCCGTACTTTCGGTGACGTCTTCGTACCAATCATTCCAGTTATCGTAGCAACTGGTCTCTTCATGGGTGTTCGTGGTCTCTTGAATGCTCTTGGAATGACACTTCCAGAAGATGTGACAACTTACACTCAAATCTTGACTGACACAGCATTTATCATCTTGCCAGGTTTGGTTGTTTGGTCAACCTTCCGTGTATTCGGTGGTAACCCAGCCGTTGGTATCGTTCTTGGTATGATGCTCGTTTCAGGTTCACTTCCAAATGCCTGGGCTGTTGCTTCTGGTGGAGAAGTAACTGCTATGAACTTCTTCGGATTTATCCCAGTTGTTGGTTTGCAAGGTTCAGTTCTTCCAGCCTTCATCATCGGGGTTGTCGGAGCTAAATTTGAAAAAGCTGTTCGTAAAGTGGTTCCAGATGTACTTGATCTCTTGGTAACACCATTCGTAACACTCCTCGTAATGTCAATTCTTGGTTTGTTTGTTATCGGACCAGTCTTCCACGTTGTTGAAAACTATATCCTTCTTGGAACAAAAGCTATCCTTAACTTGCCATTTGGTCTTGGTGGTTTCTTGATTGGTGGAGTTCACCAAGTTATCGTCGTATCAGGTGTTCACCACATCTTCAACTTGCTTGAAGTTCAATTGCTTGCTGCTGACCATGTTAACCCATTCAACGCTATCATCACAGCTGCCATGACTGCTCAAGGTGCTGCAACAGTAGCCGTTGGTGTGAAAACTAAAAATCCTAAACTTAAAACACTTGCTTTCCCAGCTGCTCTTTCTGCCTTCCTAGGTATTACTGAGCCTGCTATCTTCGGGGTTAACTTGCGTTTCCGTAAACCATTCTTCCTTTCATTGATTGCTGGTGCAGTCGGTGGTGGACTTGCTTCAATCCTTGGTCTTGCCGGTACTGGTAATGGTATCACAATCATCCCTGGTACAATGCTTTACATTGGTAACGGACAACTTCCTCAATACCTTCTTATGGTAGCTGTATCATTCGCTCTTGGTTTTGCTCTTACTTACATGTTTGGTTATGAAGATGAAGCAGAAGTGGCTTCAGAAGCTACAACTGAACGTTTAGCTGACGAAGCAGTAACTGGTACTGTTGTTGCACCTAGCGAAGGTGTCATCCAAACACCAATCGTTGGTGACGTAGTTGCTCTTTCAGATGTTAATGACCCAGTCTTCTCAAGTGGAGCTATGGGACAAGGTATCGCTGTAAAACCTAGTCAGGATGTTGTTTATGCACCAGCTGATGCTGAAGTGACAATCGTATTCCCAACAGGACATGCTTATGGTTTGAAAACTGCAAACGGAGCTGAAATCTTGATCCACGTGGGTATCGACACTGTTTCAATGAACGGTGAAGGATTTGACCAAAAAGTTGCTCAAGGTGACAAGGTTAAAGCTGGAGATGTTCTTGGAACATTTGACTCAGCTAAGATTGCTGCTGCAGGTCTTGACAACACAACTATGGTTATCGTAACAAACACTGCAGACTTTGCTTCAGTAAATCCAGTTGCTTCTGGATCAGTTGCTAAGGGAGATGCAATCATCGAAGTTAAAGCTTAATACTCTTCGAAAATCAAATTCAAACTGCGTCATACTCGCTTTGCCGTATGTATGTGTTACTGACTTCGTCAGTCCTATCTACAACCTCAAAGCTGTACTTTGAGCAATCCGCAGCTCGATTCCTAGTTTGTTCTTTGATTTTCATTGAGTACACTACTTTCGATTTAATAGATCAAAAAACGAACAAATGTCATGTTTGTTCGTTTTTGATTGAATGGTAAAATTTACAGAGGAAAAACTAAAATATAGAGCAACTTTCCTTCTGGAATTATGCTATAATAAAGAAAATAAAAACTAGAGGTTTATCATGACAAAATTATATGGAAGCTTGGAAGCGGGCGGTACAAAATTTGTCTGTGCTGTCGGTGATGAAAACTTTAATATTGTAGAAAAAACACAATTCCCAACAACAACTCCTATCGAGACAATCGATAAAACTATCGAGTTTTTTTCAAAATTTGATAATCTTGCAGGACTTGCGATTGGATCATTTGGTCCAATTGATATCGACAAAAACTCAAAAACTTATGGTTTTATTACAACTACACCGAAACCTCACTGGGCCAATGTTGATTTGCTTGGTGCTCTTCGTCGCGCTCTAAACGTGCCAATGTACTTCACAACAGACGTAAACAGTTCTGCCTACGGTGAGGTAGTTGCTCGTAATAATGCTGGTGGCCGTATCGAAAACTTAGTTTACTATACAATCGGTACAGGTATCGGAGCTGGTGTTATCCAACGTGGTGAGTTTATCGGTGGTGTGGGACACCCTGAAATGGGTCATTATTATGTGGCTAGACACCCAATGGATATTGAAAAAGAATTCAACGGTGTTTGTCCATTCCACAAGGGCTGTCTGGAAGGCTATGCAGCTGGTCCAAGTTTGGAAGCTCGTACAGGTGTTCGTGGGGAAAGCATTGAACTCAACAACCCTGTTTGGGATGTTCAAGCCTACTATATCGCTCAAGCCGCTGTAAACGCAACTGTAACTTTCCGTCCAGATGTCATCGTCTTTGGTGGTGGGGTTATGGCTCAACAACATATGCTTGACCGAGTGCGTGAGAAATTTACATCTCTTCTCAATGGTTACCTACCAGTTCCAGATGTACGTGACTATATCGTAACACCAGCTGTTGCAGGTAATGGTTCGGCTACACTTGGAAACTTCGTTCTTGCTAAGAGCGTTGCAAAATAAACATGAAAAATGAGGACGGGAATTATCCCGGCCTCATTTTTTAGTCTTTTTCTATCTTTGTTTCCTGATGGAAAATATTTTGCCAAGTTTCATGTCGGCGCCAGATGCTTGTGTGGATGGTATCACCAATCTGATATCGGATCAGTTTTGTTTTCTGACTGATCGAGGTTAGATGAAGCTCTTTAATGGTAGATGTCAGTTCTTTTTCGGACTTATAGGCATCCTTGTCTAGTTCTTGTCCGTCCTGGCGGATATAAATAAAGTCTTCTGCAAGTAACTCTTCCAGTTGATTTCCTTGGTCAATCAGTTGCTCTCTCATGAGCAATTTTTTATAGACATTATCTAGGATTTCATCCTCAGGGATTGGTGCTGGTTCGATATGAATGTCTGTATCAAAGACACCAAAGCGTTCGGATAACATGGATTCAACCTGATCCGCAATTTCGTGACTTTCAAAAACAGAGAGATCTGGGTTCATCTCGAGAGTAATGTCCAGATAGATATTACTTCCGTAAGTACGACCGCGTTGTGATTTGACTTTGCTAATCTTAGGAATTTCCGTGATAGCCTTTTGATAATCTTCCAACAAATGTTCATCAAAACCATCTGAAAGACTGAAAGACGACTCGATAAAGATATCATAAGCAGTTTTAAGAATAAAGAAAGTAATGATAATAGCGACCAACTTATCCACGATTGGATAGTTGAAGCTACTAGCCAGGATAGCAATAGAAGTTCCAAGAGATGTCACGGCATCTGATAAATTGTCCTTGGCAGCTGCCTTGAGGGCCTTGGACTTGGACTGTTTGCTCAGATGGGTATTGTAGAGATAAACGGCAAACATGATGATGGCAGAGATGACTCCCAGAGTCGCCCCAAGTGGGTCAATGACCGTTTGCTCTCGGCTGAGTATTTTTTGGATGGTATCACGTAGAACATCAAAGCCAACGTAAAACATGATGATGGAAGTGATGAGACTTGCCAAGTCCTCGATTTTCCAGTGACCGAAGCGATGATCTCTATCTGCCGGTTGGCGAGCCAAACGAATCCCGATGAGGAGAGCTACGTTTCCAACGATATCTGAAACGTTGTTAAAACCATCAGCCACCAAACTGGATGAATGGAGGAGGTGTCCGGTCGCTAGCTTAGCTGCAGACAAGAATAGATAGGTCAAGATGCTTATAATAGCACCTCGTTCAGCTAATTTTAAGTTTGAAACCGATTGATTCATCTAACTTCCCTTCTAGCATTTTAGTATTCTTTCATTATACTGGTTTTCCAAGGAAAATTCAAATGGAGGAAGTAAGTTAATAGACCCCACCCCTTGAAAACTTTTGAAATTCTGATATAATAGAACTACTCAAGGGAGTAGCTGGCGGTTAACCGCGATAGTGTCGTCATTACGAATTATTTCCGGCACTATATTAAACAGCGAGACTTGTTTTTTAAAAAAACAGGTCTCTTTTTTTGTAAAAAGAGGCCAAAAAGGAGGAGACTGTTTTGTCAAAAGAACAAAATAAAGACTTGTTTTACACACAAACCTCAGAAGAAGTCCTAAAGAACTTGGACTCATCGATCGAAGGTTTGTCAACGGCTCAAGCTCAAGAACGCTTAGCGACTTATGGTCGTAATGAGTTGGAAGAGGGCGAGAAACGTAGCCTACTAGCTAAATTCCTTGATCAATTTAAGGATTTGATGATTATCATCTTGCTTGCGGCAGCGGCACTTTCTGTGATTACAGAAGGAATGGACGGTCTAACGGATGCCATTATCATCTTGGCCGTTGTTGTCTTGAATGCTGCCTTTGGAGTTTACCAAGAAGGGCAAGCAGAAGCAGCCATTGAAGCTCTTAAAAATATGTCTAGCCCGATGGCTCGTGTTCGTCGTGATGGTCATGTTATTGAGATTGACTCAAAAGAATTGGTACCTGGTGACATCGTCTTGCTTGAAGCGGGAGATGTCGTGCCTGCAGATATGCGTTTGTTTGAAGCAGCTTCTCTTAAAATCGAAGAAGCAGCTCTTACAGGGGAGTCTGTGCCAGTTGAAAAAGATGTGACAGGACTTGTTGAAGCAGATGCTGGTATCGGGGATCGTGTTAACATGGGTTACCAAAACTCAAACGTAACATACGGTCGTGGTATTGGTGTCGTGACCAACACTGGTATGTACACAGAAGTTGGTAAGATTGCGGACATGTTGGCTAATGCTGACGAGACAGAAACACCGTTGAAGCAAAGCTTGGAACAATTATCTAAGGCCTTGACTTACTTGATTGTTGTGATTGCCGTTATTACTTTCTTGGTTGGTGTCTTTGTTCGTGGTGAACATCCATTAGAAGGCTTGATGGTTGCGGTTGCTCTTGCGGTTGCTGCGATTCCAGAAGGTCTCCCTGCCATTGTAACCATCGTTCTATCATTGGGAACTACAACTCTTGCAAAACGGAATTCAATCGTCCGTAAATTGCCAGCTGTTGAGACTCTAGGTTCAACAGAAATCATCGCGTCTGATAAAACAGGTACTTTGACTATGAACCAAATGACGGTTGAAAAAGTTTATACCAACGGTCAATTGCAAAGCTCAGCTGCTGAAATTGCGGCTAGCAACAGTACCCTCCGTATCATGAACTTTGCCAATGACACCAAGGTGGATCCATCTGGTAAGTTGATTGGGGATCCAACGGAGACAGCTCTTGTACAGTTTGGTTTGGACCACAACTTTGATGTTCGTGAAGTCTTGAAGGATGAGCCACGTGTAGCTGAATTGCCATTTGACTCAGACCGTAAGCTTATGTCGACTATCCATAAGGAAGCAGATGGCTCTTACTTTATCGCTGTCAAGGGTGCCCCTGACCAATTGCTCAAGCGTGTGACTCGTATTGAGGTCAATGGGGAAGTTCGTTCAATCACAGAAGAAGATAAAAATGCTATCCTTGCAACTAACAAAGAATTGGCCAAACAAGCTCTTCGTGTCTTGATGATGGCTTATAAGACAAGCAATGAAATCCCAACCTTGGAATCTGAAATTGTTGAATCTGACCTCATCTTCTCTGGTTTGGTCGGCATGATCGACCCTGAACGTCCAGAAGCTGCAGAAGCTGTTCGTGTCGCTAAGGAAGCGGGTATCCGTCCGATTATGATCACTGGTGACCACCAAGATACAGCGGAAGCTATCGCTAAACGTCTCGGTATCATCGATCCAAATGATACAGAAGACCATGTCTTCACGGGTGCTGAGTTGAATGAACTCACGGATGAAGAATTCCAAAAAGTCTTCAAGCAATACTCTGTTTATGCGCGTGTATCGCCTGAGCACAAGGTTCGTATCGTTAAAGCTTGGCAAAATGAAGGCAAGGTTGTTGCCATGACGGGTGATGGGGTCAACGATGCGCCTTCACTTAAGACAGCTGACATCGGTATCGGTATGGGGATTACAGGTACAGAAGTTTCTAAGGGAGCTTCGGATATGGTCCTTGCTGATGATAACTTTGCAACCATTATCGTAGCGGTAGAAGAAGGACGTAAAGTCTTCTCAAATATCCAAAAATCCATCCAGTACCTCTTGTCTGCTAATATGGCTGAGGTCTTCACGATTTTCTTTGCAACCCTATTTGGTTGGGATGTGTTGCAACCAGTGCATCTTCTCTGGATCAACTTGGTAACAGATACACTACCAGCCATCGCCCTAGGTGTTGAACCAGCAGAGCCAGGTGTCATGACTCACAAACCTCGTGGCCGTAAGTCTAACTTCTTTGACGGTGGTGTCTTCGGAGCAATCATTTATCAAGGAATCTTCCAAACCATGCTAGTTCTAGGTGTTTATGGTTGGGCGATTCTCTTCCCAGAGCATCAAGTTCAATCTGAAATTCACGCAGATGCCCTTACTATGGCCTTTGCAACTCTTGGTTTGATCCAGTTGCTCCATGCCTTTAACGTTAAGTCGGTTTACCAATCTATCTTTAAAGTGGGACTCTTTACGAACAAGACCTTTAACTGGTCTATCCCAGTTGCCTTCGTCCTCTTTGTGGTGACAATTTTGGTTCCTGGATTTAATAATCTCTTCCACGTGTCACATTTGAGTTTGACTCAATGGATGGTGGTCGCTGTAGGAGCGCTTATGATTGTAGTTCTTGTTGAGATTGTTAAAGCAGTCCAACGAGCATTTGGAAAAGATAAAAACGCTATTTAAGCATTATGAAAAGTCATCTTCGGGTGGCTTTTTGTTTTAATGTAAAGATAAACTGATATAATTTTGTGCTATAATCAAGTAGAATGATATCGTATGGAGGAAAGAGTCTTGGAAAAGAAAATTGTAAAAGATATCTTGTTTTTGTCGCAGGTATCCCAGCCTGCTAGTCAGGAAGATCTACCCCTAGCAAAGGACTTGCAGGATACCCTACAGGCTAATCGAGAAATTTGTGTTGGACTAGCCGCCAATATGATTGGAGTGCAAAAGCGCGTCATTATTTTTAATATCGGCATGATTCCCATGGTTATGTTTAATCCAGTTCTTCAATCCTTTGAAGGGCCATACGAGACAGAGGAAGGATGTTTGTCTCTGACAGGTGTTAGACCGACCACTCGGTATGAACAGATTACCGTGGCTTATCGGGATACCCATTGGCAAGAGCAAACCATTAGCCTGACAGGTTTTCCAGCTCAGATTTGTCAGCATGAACTCGATCATTTAGAAGGTCGTATTATTTAGGCTCAAATCCTTGGTAGTCATAAAAAAATATGCTACACTAAGACTATGAAAATTCTAATCCCAACTGCAAAAGAAATGAATACAAATGTTCCTATTTTTGAAGCAAATCCCTTGCGTCCTGAAAGTCAGGCTGTATTGGATGCATTAGCGACATATTCTGCCCAAGAGCTGGAAAGTTTTTACAAAATTTCTGCTGAAAAAGCACAAGAGGAGTATGACCATATCCAGGCCTTGAAAGATGAAACTGCGACAAACTATCCAGCCTTGCACCTCTTTGATGGACTTATGTATCGCAAAATCAAACGGGACAATCTAACCAAGGCTGAACAAGCCTATCTGGAGAAATACCTCATGATAACGTCAGCTCTTTACGGTGTGATTCCAGCCTTTACACCGATTGCACCTCACAGACTAGACTTTTTGATGAAGCTTAAAATTGCTGGGAAAAGCCTGAAAAGTCACTGGCAATCAGCTTATGAAGAGTCGGTGAAGGGTGAAAAACTAATCTTTTCACTCTTGTCTTCGGAGTTTGAAAATGTCTTTCCAAAAGATATCCGTGAAAAAATGGTGACCTTTAAGTTTATGGAAGACAGAGATGGAAAACTTAAAGTCCACTCAACCATTTCAAAAAAAGCCCGAGGAGCCTTTTTAACAGCCCTGATGGAAAATCAAGTAACCTCGGTAGAAGAGATTAAAAAGCTCAGTTTTGCAGGTTTTACCTATCGAGACGACCTGTCTAGTGACAAGGAAATGGTCTTTGTAAAATAGATTGAAAATAGCGTCTGCTCTTGATTGAATCAGGGCAGGCTTTTTTATGATTTTGCGCTCCTATTTTTAGTTCAGAATGGTAGGAATTTTCTCACAATTTTGGTATAATAGGGCTATTAGAAAATTTCAAGGAGACAAACATGTCAGTTAAAATTGCTTTACTTGGATTTGGTACAGTAGCCAGTGGCGTACCATTCTTGCTAAAGGAAAATGGGGAAAAAATCGTTCAAGCAGCACATTCAGAAATTGAAGTAGCCAAAGTTTTGGTCAAAGACGATGAAGAGAAAGCACGCTTGCTTGAAGCAGGAAATGATTTTAATTTTGTAACAAATATTGACGAAATTTTGTCAGATAAAGACATCGCGATTGTTGTTGAGTTGATGGGACGTATCGAACCGGCAAAAACATTTATCACTCGTGCTTTAGAAGCAGGGAAACATGTCGTGACAGCCAACAAGGACCTTTTGGCTGTTCATGGTGCAGAATTGCTTGAGATTGCCAAAGCTCATAATGTTGCTCTTTATTATGAAGCAGCTGTTGCGGGAGGAATCCCAATCCTTCGTACCTTGGTTAACTCACTAGCATCAGACAAAATCACTCGTGTTCTTGGTGTTGTCAATGGAACATCTAACTTCATGATGACCAAAATGGTAGAAGAAGGCTGGTCTTATGCTGATGCCCTTGCTGAAGCGCAACGACTTGGCTTTGCTGAAAGCGACCCTACCAATGACGTTGATGGGATTGATGCAGCCTACAAGATGGTCATCCTTAGTCAGTTTGCATTTGGGATGAATGTCAAATTTGAAGATGTTGCCCATCAAGGAATCCGCAATATCACTCCAGAAGATGTGGCAGTTGCCCAAGATCTTGGGTACGTGGTTAAATTAGTAGGTTCTATCGAAGAAACACCTTCTGGAATCGCTGCCGAGGTTACTCCAACCTTCCTTCCTAAGGCTCACCCACTTGCAAGTGTCAATGGGGTCATGAATGCAGTCTTTGTGGAATCTATCGGTATCGGCGAGTCTATGTACTATGGACCAGGTGCAGGTCAAAAACCAACTGCAACAAGTGTTGTAGCTGATATTGCCCGTATCGTTCGTCGTTTGAATGATGGCACCATTGGCAAAGCCTTTAACGAATACCATCGTGACCTTGTTTTGGCTCAGCCAGAAGATGTCAAAGCCAACTACTATTTCTCAATCTTGGCTCCAGATTCAAAAGGGCAAGTCTTGAAATTGGCAGAGCTCTTTAATGCGGAAGATATTTCCTTCAAGCAAATCCTTCAAGATGGTAAGCAAGAAGGCAAGGCTCGTGTTGTCATCATCAGCCATAAGATCAACAAGGCGCAACTTGAAAATATTACATCAGCTTTGAAGGGTGTAGCTGAATTTGAACTTCTCAACACCTTCAAGGTTTTAGGAGACTAAGATGAAGATTATTGTACCTGCTACAAGTGCCAATGTGGGTCCTGGTTTTGACTCGGTTGGTGTAGCTGTAACCAAGTATCTAGAAATTCAGGTTTGTGAGGAACGTGAAGAATGGATGATTGAGCATCAACTAGGCAAATGGATTCCACGTGACGAACGTAATCTTTTGCTGAAGATTGCTTTACAAATTGTTCCAGACCTACAACCCAGACGCCTGAAAATGATCAGTGATATTCCACTTGCGCGTGGACTTGGTTCTTCTAGTTCAGTCATCGTTGCAGGAATTGAGCTGGCAAATCAATTAGGAAACCTAAAATTAACGGATCACGATAAGTTGCAATTGGCGACTAAGATTGAAGGACATCCTGATAATGTTGCACCTGCTATCTATGGAAATCTGGTCATTGCCAGCTCAGTCGAGGGTCAGGTTTCAGCAGTTGTAGCGCCTTTCCCAGAGTGTGCCTTTCTAGCCTACATTCCAAATTATGAATTGCGTACTCGAGATAGTCGTGGTGTCTTGCCTAAGAAACTCTCTTACAAGGAAGCTGTTGCGGCAAGTTCTATCGCCAATGTAGCGATTGCAGCCTTGCTGACTGGAGACATGGTCAAAGCAGGACAAGCTATTGAGAGTGATCTTTTCCATGAGCGTTACCGCCAAGATTTGGTGCGAGAATTTGCGACGATCAAGAAAGTTGCTAAGAGAAATGGTGCTTATGCGACCTACTTGTCTGGTGCTGGTCCGACTGTCATGGTCTTGGCTGAGTCTGATAAGATGCCTAAGATTAAGGCTGAGCTTGAAAAGCAACCGTTCAAAGGCAAGCTTCATGATTTGCAAGTAGATACACAAGGCGTTCGCGTCGAAGAAAAATAAATAGAACAATAGGATGGGGAAACTCTCTATTAGAGGGCTTCCTGTCCTTTTTTTGAAAATGAAACATGGGAACTGATACTCAATGAAAATCAAAGAGTAAACTAGGAAGCGAGCTGCAGGTTGCTCAAAGCACTGCTTTGAGGTTGTAGATAAGACTGACGATGTCAGTTACATATATCTACGGCAAGGCGAAGCTGGCGTGGTTTGAAGAGATTTTCGAAGAGTATGAAATGTTTCCCGTGTTTAGTGACCGATAGAAGGTCAAGGAGGATTTGAAATGGCAGAAATATATCTAGCAGGTGGTTGTTTTTGGGGCTTAGAGGAATACTTTTCCCGTATTTCTGGAGTGGTGCAAACAAGTGTTGGTTATGCCAATGGTCAGGTAGAAACCACCAATTATCAACTGATCAAAGAAACAGATCACGCAGAGACTGTGCAAGTCGTCTACGACGAAAAGGCGGTCTCGCTTCGTGAGATTTTACTCTATTATTTCCGAGTTATCGATCCACTATCTGTCAACCAACAAGGGAATGACCGTGGTCGTCAATATCGTACAGGGATTTATTACCTAGAAGAAGCTGATCTACCAACGATCAATACAGTAGTTCGCGAACAAGAACTCCTTATCGGTCGTAAAATTGCAGTGGAAGTGGAGAAGCTTCGCCACTATATCTTAGCTGAAGACTATCACCAAGACTACCTCAAAAAAAATCCTGGTGGCTATTGCCATATCGATGTGAGAGATGCTGAGAAACCACTGATAGACGCTGCTAAATACGAAAAGCCTAGTCAGGCAGTTTTACGAGAACAACTGTCTGAAGAGTCCTATAGAGTAACGCAAGAGGCAGCGACGGAAGCTCCCTTTAGCAATGCTTATGACCAAACTTTTGAGGAAGGAATTTATGTCGATATCACGACTGGTGAGCCCCTCTTCTTTGCCAAGGATAAGTTTGCCTCAGGCTGTGGTTGGCCAAGCTTTAGCCGTCCTATTTCCAAGGAACTCATTCATTACTACCAGGACTTGAGTCATGGTATGGAGCGTATCGAAGTTCGTTCACGTTCAGGAAATGCACACTTGGGACATGTCTTTACAGATGGACCACAGGAACTAGGTGGTTTACGCTATTGTATCAATTCTGCCTCTTTACGATTCATTGCTAAGGATGAAATGGAAGAGGCTGGATATGGCTATCTACTTCCATATTTGAACAAATAAAAAAGATGGTGGTTTTTCCACCTTCTTCATTTTGAAAATAGAAGGGACATATGAAACAATTACTTTCTTACTTTAAACCCTACCTCAAGGAGTCTTTTCTAGCACCTTTGTTTAAATTGCTAGAAGCTGTTTTTGAGCTCTTGGTACCCATGGTGATAGCTGGGATTGTCGACCAATCTATTCCCAAAAAAGATCAGGGTCACCTCTGGATGCAAATGGGTTTCCTCTTTGTTTTTGCGGTTATCGGCGTTTTGGTAGCCTTAGTTGCTCAGTTTTACTCAGCCAAGGCAGCAGTAGGATTTACCAAGGAGTTGACCAATGACCTTTATCGTCATATTCTTTCCTTGCCCAAGGATAGTAGAGACCGTTTAACGACTTCGAGTTTGGTGACGCGTTTGACTTCAGATACCTATCAGATTCAAACGGGAATCAATCAATTCTTGCGCTTATTTTTAAGGGCGCCTATTATTGTATTCGGTGCCATTTTTATGGCTTATCGTCTCTCGCCTGAATTGACCTTCTGGTTTTTGGTCATGGTTGCCATTTTGTCCTTTGTCATTGTCGTGTTATCACGCTTGGTCAATCCTCTTTACAGTAGCTTGAGAAAGAAAACAGACCAGCTGGTTCAGGAAACACGCCAACAGATACAAGGGATGCGCGTGATTCGTGCCTTTGGCCAAGAAAAACGAGAAATCGAGAACTTCCAAGTACTTAATCAAGTCTATACGGCTATCCAAATGAAAACAGGCTACTGGTCCAGTCTCTTGACCCCCTTGACCTATTTGATCGTCAACGGAACTTTGCTGGTGATTATCTGGAATGGCTATATTTCTATCCAGGGAGGTTGGCTCAGTCAAGGTGCCTTGATTGCCTTAATCAACTATCTCCTGCAAATCTTGGTAGAGTTGATAAAACTAGCCATGCTCATTAATTCACTCAACCAGTCTTATATTTCTGCCAAGCGGATTAAAGAAGTCTTTGCAGAAAAGCCTGAGGATATACTGGCAGAAATTGCTCAAAAAGAAACTTCCTCGAACCAGTCCTTACGAGTCAAACACATGAGCTTTACCTACCCAGATGCTGCTCAACCATCCTTGCGAAATCTTTCTTTTACTATGCAACAAGGACAAATTCTTGGGATCATCGGGGGAACTGGTTCTGGTAAGTCAAGTTTGGTACAGGTCCTACTTGGCCTCTATCCGGCAGATAAGGGAAGCATTTCCCTTTATCGAGATGGACGTAGTCCTCGCAATCTTTCTGAATGGCGGTCCTGGATGGCTTATGTCCCTCAAAAAGTTGAACTCTTTAAGGGAAGCATTCGTTCCAACTTGACTTTGGGTATGGAAGACCCTATCTCTGACCAAGAACTCTGGCAGGCTTTGGAAATTGCCCAGGCCAAGGATTTTGTCAGTGATAAGGAAGGTCAGCTGGACGCAGAGGTTCAAGCAGGTGGTCGTAATTTCTCAGGTGGGCAAAAGCAACGTTTATCGATTGCCCGGGCAGTCTTGCGCCGAGCACCATTTCTCATCTTGGATGATGCGACTTCGGCTCTTGATACCATTACTGAGTCCAATCTTCTGAAGGCTGTTCAAGATAACCTACCTGACACTAGCTTGATTTTGATTTCCCAACGAACTTCTACTTTGAAGATTGCTGATCAAATTCTTCTTTTAGAGAAAGGGGAGCAATTAGCACTTGGAAATCATGAGGAATTGATGGAGACTAGTCAAGTCTATCGTGAAATCAATGCGTCTCAACATGGAAAGGAGGATTAGAATGAAAGGCAAACATGCAAGTCAACCCCTTAAACGATTGGCAAAAGATTTAGCTGGTCATCCCATTCTTCTTTTCCTAGCTTTTTTGGGAACCATTGCTCAGGTAGCCCTATCAATCTATCTACCAATCTTGATAGGACAGGTGATTGACCAAGTTCTAGTCGATAGTTCATCCCAGCTATTTTGGCAGATTTTCCTCCAGATGATTTTGGTGGTCATTGGGAATACGCTGGTACAATGGGCCAATCCTCTCCTCTATAATCGAGTGATTTTTTCCTATACCAGAGATTTGCGCGAAAAAATCATTGAAAAGCTCCATCGTCTTCCGATTGCCCTTGTAGATAGACAAGGTAGTGGGGAAATGGTCAGCCGTGTAACGACAGATATCGAGCAGTTGGCAGCGGGTCTGAATATGATTTTCAACCAATTTTTCATCGGAGTTCTGATGATTTTGGTCAGTATCCTTGCTATGCTTCAAATTCATCTTTTGATGACTTTATTAGTTCTGCTCTTAACACCTCTGTCTATGGTCATTTCACGCTTTATTGCCAAGAGATCCTACCATCTCTTTCAAAAACAGACCGAGTCTAGGGGGATTCAAACCCAGTTGATTGAAGAATCGCTCACCCAACAGACCATTATCCAGTCTTTTAATGCTCAAGAAGAATTCATCGATAGACTCCATGAGGCAAACGATACTTATGCAGGATATTCTCAGTCGGCCATCTTTTATTCATCAACAGTCAATCCTTCGACTCGTTTCGTCAATGCCCTCATTTATGCCCTACTAGCTGGCGTTGGTGCCTTCCGTATCATGGCGGGTTCCACTTTAACAGTTGGACGTTTAGTGACCTTTTTAAACTATGTGCAGCAGTACACTAAGCCTTTTAATGATATTTCATCGGTCTTAGCCGAGTTGCAGAGTGCATTGGCTTGTGCAGAACGTGTTTATACTGTTTTAGAAAGCCCTGAGATTACAGAAACTGGCCTTAAAGAATTGAACAGCGACCAAGACAGTGGAGCTATTTCCTTTAAACATGTTTCCTTTGGTTACAATCCTGAAAAAATCTTAATCAAGGACTTGTCTATTGACATTTCAGCTGGCAGTAAGGTTGCCATCGTTGGACCAACGGGTGCTGGGAAATCCACCCTCATCAATCTCCTCATGCGTTTTTATCCGATTAACTCTGGAGATATTTTGCTAGATGGTCATTCGATTTATGACTATACTCGAGCTTCTCTTCGACAGCAGTTTGGAATGGTGCTTCAAGAAACTTGGCTCAAGCAAGGAAGCATTCATGACAATATTGCCTTTGGCAATCCTGATGCTAGCCGAGAGCAGGTCATTGTGGCAGCCAAGGCAGCTAACGCAGACTTCTTTATCCAACAGTTGCCACATGGTTATGATACCAAGCTTGAAAATGCAGGTGAATCCTTGTCTGTAGGTCAGGCTCAGCTCTTAACCATTGCCCGTGTCTTTCTAGCCATTCCTAAGATTCTTATCTTAGATGAAGCGACTTCATCCATCGATACTCGGACAGAGGTCTTGGTTCAGGATGCCTTTGCCAAACTCATGAAGGGACGGACAAGCTTCATCATCGCCCATCGTTTGTCTACCATTCAAGATGCTGATTTGATTCTTGTCTTGGTGGATGGAGATATTGTCGAGTATGGCAATCATCAGGAACTCATGGCGAGAAAAGGCAAATATTATCAAATGCAAGAAGCAGCTGCTTTTAGCCCAGAATAGACTTTTAATCGTTTATAAAGCAAATAAGCAAATACAGAATAAAAGTTGCCTTCGGGTGACTTTTTTGTTACAATAGCTAGAAAAATTATCTAGTATGAAAGCTAATACTCAATGAAAATCAAAGAGCAAACTAGGAAACTAGCCGCAGGTTGCTCAAAGCACTG
>NZ_JUOS01000079.1 GCF_001075875.1 Streptococcus oralis | reverse complement strand
AGTTGCTGAAAAAGATGGTAAGTCTACTGATAAAGCTGAAGTTGCTGAAAAAGATGGTAAATCTACTGATAAAGCTCCAGCTCCAACTGAAGCACGCCGTTCAACACGTACACGTCGAGCTACTTCAGAAAATAAACGTGAAGTATCAAATTGGAGTGAGTTTGTTTCAGCCTTAGAGGATGGAAATGTCAACGAAATCACTGTAAATGGTGATGTCGTTGCTCAAGGTGATAATGGAAACACAGATGGCCGAAATCCTGGTTCTGTAGACCGTAGAACTACCATTAGTGCACCATCACGTCCAGTTACTATCCAAGGTAAAAATGAAAACGCTCGTCTTGAACTTTTGTCACACACTTTGGAGTTGACAGGAGCTAGCTGGGAACTAAATCTTAAAAACCTTAAAATAGCGACTGCTAATTCTAAAGGTCCAATTGATTTATCAAGAACTAGCGGTTCAAATACTGTTACCTTTGAAAACGTGACAAGTGTTGGGTCATCACTTTATGGTGGTGGTGGTAACACAAATGTCGTTATCAAAGGGAATACAACATCAACAGTAAGTGACAGTTACCAAGCAGCAAACGGTCAAACACAATACGTACAACGTAATGTTGGCGCGGTTGGCCGTTCAGATCAACGTCGTGAGTCAAATATTCACGATGCCAAATCTGTAACAGTTGCTGAGGGAGCTAGTTTAACGCTTAATCGCTCTTCTCAAGGGGATGCTATTACTCTTGAAAGTGGAGCTAAAGTCAGTGTAAAAGATAAAGGTAGTCTTACTATCAACATGAACACTGACAACCGAACTGATAATGCTCGCTACCATAATGCTGGTATTTTCATGGCTGATAGTGGTACCGTAGAAACTGGTAAAGGCTCTAAGTTAGTCTTAAATACTAGTATCGGTCAAGGTATTTCAATTGGTATAGACCGTCCAGGGGATGGAGTTAACGATAAGGATCGTTTCGGTGGTTACGGTGCAGGTAACCATGGTCGTAAAAATGGCCCTAGCCGTGTTCTTATTGGTGAAGAAGGTACCTTTGAGTTTAATGGCCGTGATGGGATTATGATGGGTAATAACTCAGAACTTGTCACAGGTCAAAATTCAAAAGTTCGCTTTGAAAATAGAGGACGCGGTGTAGCACTTGATTTCGGTAATGATTCAAGAGTGACTTTTGGTAAACATTCGACAAACACCTTCCATTCAGATGGTAAAGGTAAGAACGGTGGTGCACCTTCTGGTAGTTACGATGGATATAACTATATCGGTCTCAATGAAAATGGTAAGATCTTAGTAGATGACTTCGCAACTTTCCGTGTGCAAATGGACAATCGTGGCAACAATGACTGGGATGATGTTATTTCACTTGGTTCTCAAAATGGCCGAAAGGATCAACCATTATTCCAGGCTAATAAGGGGTCTATCGTAGATATCCGAGATGATAATACCAACTTCTATGCGGAGTTGATTTCCGTAGCCTTGGGTTCAAGTAAGAATACTGTCTTCCAGTTCAATAACCCACTTTATGTATCCTTCATGAGATATACAAACTCACAAGGTCTTTCAGCAGGGGAAATTACTGGTAAATTACCATTATCTATTCCTCAAGGGAACAACCCACAGGATATCGGAAAAGGGAACATCCTTTATATCTCAGATAAATCACAACAATCTGGAAACAGAATCGAATTTAACGGTCCAGCTAGTCAAAACGGTGGCTCTACGGTTGGAACTTATACCGTCTATTCTATGAATAGAGATGGTAAGGATAGCCAAACAAAAGATAAACAAAGTTCTGTTTGGACTAATATTCAGGGCGGTTCACTGCCAATCGCTGGTTTCCAAAGTGGAAAACCAGATATTCAACCTGCTAACGCTACATCTGTTCCAACAGGCTCTTCTTCTGGTGGGGTAAGCGCTACAGATAGAACCTATGGTATTGACCCTGTTGGTGATAACCGTCAAAACATTTGGGTTTCAAATGGTTCGAAAATCAACCCGACTGGTGTTCATAAAAATATCATCAAATATGTCTACGAAGATGGAACTCCAGTTGAAAAAGATGTTATTCAGTCATCAAATTGGAACCGTACTTTGGATGTCTCAATCGACAAAGAAGGTTTCGAAAACATTTTGAGAAATTCAAACGTTAGAAATGGTGATGAATTCTTAGCAGCTTATAGTAAAGCGAAGTATCACATTTCTGATATCGATGGAGATAACATTGCTGATACAGGTTGGAAAGCTGATGGAACAAATTCAGGTATCTATAATTATGGAACCATTGCTTCGCCAAAAATCGAAGGCTATAAAGCAGAAATCAAGTCAAGTAATGTTCCAGGATTAGTAGCTGGGGCTAATGCTGATTCAGTTTCTGTTTCATATGATTCAAGCAATGCACCAGAAACGCTTATTGATGTTCAAGCAGGTAAACGTACCGTTTCAGAAACTTATTGGCGCAATATTGTAGCTAACTCTGATTTGGGTACATACGAAACAGTCGTTGTTTATAAGAAAGTAAAACAAAAAGCTATTGTCAAATACATTGATACAAGTGCTAATAATAAGGAATTAGCAAAAGATGAAGTTGAAGGTAAATCTGGTGAAGCCATTGACTACTCAACTGAAGCTAAGATTGCTGATTTTGTTAATAAAGGTTACAAACTTGTAGAAGATGGTTTCACAAACTCAACTGTAGATCAAAAGAAATTTGATGACGACGAAAACATTGATCAAGAATTCGTAGTTAAATTAAAACACGATGTAACTCCAGTTGGACCAAACGATCCACACAATCCAACAGATCCAATCAATCCAAATGATCC
>NZ_JUOS01000078.1 GCF_001075875.1 Streptococcus oralis | reverse complement strand
TTCTCCTGCTGTTGCTTCACCAATCTTGTTGCCGTCTTTATCGTACAATTCAACCTTAGACCCTGGGTCTGCTGTTACCTCAACTGGAGTCTTAGTACCCGCTTTACCTGTAAGGTCTGTTGTGATTTCTGGTTGAGTTGGAGTAGCTGGGGTAGCTGGATCTTTAATAGATGTTGCTTTAGCCGGATCACTAGCTTCTGAAACTTTACCTGCATTGTTTGTTGCTTTAGCTGTTACGTCGCCTTCTGCAATATCAACAGTTGGTGTGATCGTTACTTTACCATCTTCTCCTGTTACACCTTCACCAATCTTGTAGCCATCTTTATCGAACAGTTCTACCTTAGTATTTGGTTCCGCTGTTACTTCAACTGGAGTCTTAGTACCCGCTTTACCTGTAAGATCTGTTGTAACAACTGGTTTACTTGGTTTAGCTGGAGTTTCTGGGGTCGCTGCTGTAGCTTGAACTGGATCGCTCGCTTCAGGCGTTTGACCATCTTTGCTTGACACAACAGTC
>NZ_JUOS01000077.1 GCF_001075875.1 Streptococcus oralis | reverse complement strand
GGTTACCGCTTCGTAGAGACTAAGAAACTTCCGAACGGAGATACCGAGCACGTCTACGAAAAGATTACGACCTCTTATGTTGATGAAAATGGAAATCCAATTCCAGGATATCCGACTGAGAACGGTGAACAACCGAAGAAAGAAATTTCAGGTTACGAGTTTGTGAAGACGGTTGTAGATAAAGACGGTAATATCCAACACATCTACAAGAAGGTGGTAACACCAAATCCGGTACCGACACCAGATTCGAAACAAACGCCAGATCCAGTTTCGACACCAGAACCAAAACCAATCCAAGTTCCAGAAACACCAAGGGAATCAACTCCAGTAAATGAAACAGTAGCTAAGACAACTACTCCTCAATTGCCAAATACTGGTACTGAAGATCATGCTAGTCTTGCTGCGCTTGGCTTGTTAGGTGTCTTAAGTGGATTCGGACTGATGGCTCGTAAAAAGAAAGAAGACTAATCAACTCTGTAAAGTATTGATAAAAGTCAACTTTCTAATAAGAAACTAGTGCATCGTGCGATGCACTAGTTTTTTTGATGCTTGTACTAAAGATAGAACTATGCTACAATCATCTAAAACAAGTAAGAAAGAAATAACATGAAAACAGAATATCAAAAAATGATCGCGGGAGAACCCTATCACCCATTCGACCCAGACCTCCGTTCTCTAGCACAAACAGCGCGACAAAAGCAAGCCGCTTTTAATGAAGAGGTAGATCCAGTAAAAGGTATGGAAATCATCAAAGGATGGTTTGGTTCTACTGGTGAAAATCTCTACATCAACACTCGCTTGATGGTAGATTACGGGGTCAATATTCATCTGGGGGATAATTTTTATTCCAATTGGAATTTGACCATGTTGGACGTATGTCCGATTACTATTGGTGATAATGCCATGATTGGTCCTAATTGTCAGTTTTTAACACCTCTTCATCCGCTGGATCCCGATGAACGAAACTCGGGACTAGAATTTGGCAAACCCATCACGATTGGCAAGAATTTCTGGGCAGGGGGAGGTGTCATTGTCCTACCGGGTGTTACTTTAGGGGATAATGTCGTTGCAGGAGCAGGAGCGGTCATTACAAAATCCTTTGGTGATAACGTAGTTCTAGCAGGAAATCCAGCACGAGTTATCAAAGAGATTCCAGTTAAAGGAAATTAAAGGTTGTAGAAAGAGAAAGTGAAGTCTTTTTCAAAAGAGCTCTTTGAAATCGAAAAGCCTAACAGTCTCAGTATTAAAAACTTATTGCTAGCAAAAAACGAGGTCGGAATTTTTATCCCAGCCTCGTTTTTCGTCTTTAGAGATTTTTTCTCTTTTTAGCTTTTTTAGTCAATGCCACATCGCATTGATCAATATTTTGTGTAAGATAGCTAGTCACTTGGAAATCATCGACCTCTGTTTTTAGCTCGACTTCATAGACAATGCTAAGGTTGTCCCCTGCATTTGTGCTATTGATCGTAATCATGTCAATTTCTGAGCAGAATTGGTCAAGAGCAGATTGGATAGCATCTTGAATCTTCTCTTGATTAGCTACCGTGATTGTCAAAAGTCTACGGCGTTGATTGTCAGTTTTAATCTGTTGATTTTCCAAAAGGAACCAAACGCCCAAGATAAAGAGCGTGAAGAGAATAGCCAGGAAGAGATAGCCTGTTCCACAAGCAAGACCGATAATCATGGCTAGGAAAATAGCGATCAGTTCTCTTGAACCACTTGTTGCAGAACGGAAACGGATCAAACTAAAGGTTCCGGCTACAGCAATTGAAGTTCCCAAGCTCCCATTGACTAGAAAAATAACTAAGGTCATGAGGCAGGGAAGCAGAGTCAAGCTGATAGCAAATTCTCTGGTATAGAGGGTCCGATATTTGTAGGTCCAAGTGAGAGCCAAGCCAAGAGTTAAACTGACAAGTAGAGTCAGCAGTAGTTGGAAGGGATCTGCACTGGCGGTGGCGTTGTTGAAAATGGAATTAAATAGATTAAGCATAAGCGGTACCTGCGCTTTCTATACTGGGACGTGGTGCATAAGGAAGCCCTTGAGATTTGTGGTAAGCACAACTGTATTTTGAAAATTTGTGCTCCATCAAACCATACTTGTCTAGAATGTCTTGTAACCACTGAGGTTTGTTTCCAGGAGCTTTAATCTCCATAATCACAGTATTGTCATCTAATAGAGGAGCCCCTTGATTTCCTGCGAAGAGACTGACATTTTCATCTCTATAGATTAGATTTTGGTCAATGGTGATACGAATTTTATGATAGTCGTAGCCCTCGATGTATTTTTTTTCTTTTAATGAATAACGATCGTAGTAGATGTACATACGAGGCTTGATAGCCTGCTTGTAATCTTGGTGAAGCTTTTTCACTTTTTCAATGACGACTGTATCAGTAATACTAGCATCCAAGTGCCCTTTGGTCATAAAATTAAGGATAGAAATAGGAGTTGAGAGTAGTCTAAATTTGCGACCAACTCCTTCTTGATCCTTGGTTTTGATTTCTAAAAATACTTGACTATCTGCTTTGGGTTGGCTGAGATAGGTCCGCATCCGAACCTTTTCTTTTCGCTTATTTCCAAAATC
This sequence comes from Streptococcus oralis, assembly GCF_001075875.1. Taxonomy (GTDB): domain Bacteria; phylum Bacillota; class Bacilli; order Lactobacillales; family Streptococcaceae; genus Streptococcus; species Streptococcus oralis_I. The sequence continues at coordinate 6,897 of NZ_JUOS01000077.1, read as the reverse complement.
ATCATCTTGGAGCACAGCAAAGTCTTCCGTATCAAAGTAGACATTTGAAATAGTTGAAATTGGATAGTCGTCTTCTACTAAATATTCCTTTAAATCTTGAATCAGTTTGTCTAGTTTATCTTTGGAGATAATATATTTGGTTTCAATCCGCTTAAAAGTTGTTTCTAATGGTTTCATAAGTCTTTCTCCTCTTGCTTTCAGTTATACTATTTTTAAACAATGTGAACTTGCTTGTCTACAATTCTAGAGGGGGTTTCTAAAACTTTTGTTAAATTTAACTTAATTGAAACTAAACTTAAGAAAACTTTCAGAAAAAGTTTAGGCTTCTTTTAGGAAAGACCCGTAGACTAAGAGCATGTAAAATGAAAGATGAGGAAACGAGCATGAAAGCAAAAAAATGGACATTCCTATTAACAAGTATAACAACTCTAGCACTGGTAACAGCATGTACCCAGTCAACTTCAAATACAACAGCTGGCAATAGTACTGCGACGACAACAGTAACTACCAATAAGAAAACATCTAGTTACTTTACAGATAAGGACTATGATACTTCTTATGATGAAAAAACAGCTGCAACTGTAACTTTGTCAGGAACAACGGCGACGGTATCAGGTGACGGAGTGGCCGTATCAGGATCTACCGTTACAATCTCTAAGTCAGGTACCTATGTGATTTCTGGTCAATCTGATGGAGTTCAAATCAAGATCGAAGCTGGAAGTTCAGATGACGTACACATCGTTCTAAATGGTGTAACAATGACCAATACCAATGCAGCTATTTCTGCAACATCAGCTGGACATGTTTACCTAACTCTAGCAAATGGCACAACCAATAGCCTTTCAGATTCAGCTTCAAATAGTGATGACAAGGCTGACGCGGCCCTCTTCTCTAAAGTGGACTTGACCATCAATGGTAAAGGGACTCTCAATGTAGATGGTAAGAAAAACAATGCTATCAAGGCCAACGACACACTTCACATCACAGGCGGGACCTATAACATCACTGCAGTCGGAGACGCTTTTAATGTCAATGACGAACTTAACATTACTGGAACAACCATGACTATCGATGCCAAGGAAGACGGAGTTAAGGTTGATAATGATGACGATACTTCTGTTGGAACCATGTATCTCTCTGACAATACCATCACTGTTACTGCAGGTGATGATGGTATCCACGCTTCAGGTGATTTGGTCATCGATAGTGGGACCTATACTGTTAAGAATTCTACAGAAGGGCTTGAAGGTAAGTCAATCACTATCAACGGTGGAGATATCACCATCTATTCAACAGATGATGGTGTCAATGTGGCCAACAAAAATGCCCAACAAAGTGAAATTTTCTTTGCTATGAATGGTGGGAATTTGACGGTTGAAGTTGGTCAGGGGGACACGGATCCAATTGACTCAAATGGTAACATTACTGTTACGGGAGGAACCATCAAAATGACTGGTCAAACTGGTTTTGACTTTGATGGAACAGCGACTTACACAGGCGGAGACATCTATTTCAATGGTGAAAAACAAACTGAGATTGTCAATTCGATACCTGGTGGAGGTGGACCTCAAGGAAATGGAGGCCCTGGTGGACGACCATAAAAGAAAATCTCCTTTCTCGAAAGAGAAGGGAGATTTTCTTATGTTATTAGGACGAAAAAGAATTATTCTCCGTCTTTTTTAAAGATGTTTTTAACGCCAGCTACTGCGCCTTCGACAGCTTCTTTTGCATCTTCAGCAACTTCTTTAGCTTTTGAAGCTACCTTTTCTGCAGCTCCTTCTGCTTGAGTTTTTGTATCGCCAGTTAGTTTACCAAAACCTTCTTTAACAGAACCTTTAGCTTGGTTGAATTTTTCTTCGATTGACATGGGGGATACCTCCGTTAATTTTTTGTATTATCTAAATTACATTAGATATTAATTTAAGTATATACCCTTTTATACTAAAAAGCAAAAAACTGATACGAAAAGCATCAGTTTATTTTTTAATAGGTTACAACATTCAATTGACCTTTATCATATTCAGCGATAAAGATATTTGAGACTTCTTCGAAACCTTCTTCTTTCAATTTCTCAGTTAGCCACTCCTCGGATTTGCCAATTGTTTCTAAGATTTCAACTTGGACAACACCATCTGTAATCACTGGGTACTTAGGATTTTCGTCACCCATTCTTACGACAATCAGCTGTCCGTTTTGCTCAATCACAGCTCTCTTGACATCCTTCAATTGGAAAATTCCTTGAGCGCGCAATTTAAGAGCTACATCTGCAGCCGCAAGACCTTTTGAGCGACAGGCTTCAGGATCTAACTTACCATTTTTGATGATAATAGTTGGTTTCCCGTCAATTAAGTGTTTGAAAAAGGAAATATTGGTATTCAACCATTTAAGGAGCAGGATGAGAATAGTCCAAATAATGAGGATAACAATGTATTGGATGATGGTAATAGAACTATTGTAGATAACCCCACCGATAATACCCCCGAGAACAAAGTTCTGGATTTGGTCCACTGCAGAACTTGGTGCTAGATTTCCTTTACCTGTTACGTTAATAACAAAAACAAGAGAAAGAAGCCCCAAGGCCAATTTAATTGCAATTGTAGCAAAAAAGCTTATCATTTTTCAACCTCCACGAGTTCAACATCTGATTTATAGAGTTCCATTTTTTCTAATAAATAGCTATCTTGGTCAGTCCCGCTAATGGCACGATAAAAATGTTCGCCAACCTTAATAATAGCTCCATCAGTTACTGCTGAGGTATTGACATAGACCTCTTTTTTATCTACACCTAATTCTTTTGAAACGACTTCGATAAAGTTTAGGGAAGAGCGGAATTGATTATCATTGGATTGACTGTTTTGAAGATTCGTAATGCTTATCAAAACGAATGCGATTAAGGTCAAAATAGAAATGAGCGATAATTCACGGAACTTGCTCCCTTTTTTATCTTTGAAAGCTTTAAATGCAAAAAATCCAGTCACGATAAGCAGTAAAGCTGATACGATAATCATGGCCCAATTCTGTTGACTGATCTGACTGAGCACATAGTCATAGGAATAGAATTTCATAAGATTTCTCCCTTTTTCAAATTCAATCTATTATAAGATAATTCCTAAGCTATAGCAAGTTTATTATGACGAAAAAAGCAATTAATTGTTGTTTCCTATTTAAAGTAGGTTTATTTATTGAACTTAGAGCAGAACTTGACTTTCGTTTAGCTTTTGATATAATAGTAAAAATTTAGAGGAGGTGCTCTATGATTCAAAAACATGCTATTCCCATTTTAGAGTTTGATGATAATCCTCAGGCAGTCATCATGCCAAATCACGAAGGATTAGATTTACAGTTGCCAAAGAAGTGCATCTATGCATTTTTGGAGGAGGAGATTGACCGCTTTGCTCAGGAAGTAGGGGCGGAGTGCGTTGGGGAGTTTGTGTCTGCCACTAAAACCTATCCTGTTTATGTCATGAGTTACAAGGGTGAGGAAGTATGTCTGAGTCAGGCTCCTGTTGGTTCTGCCCCTGCGGCCCAGTTTATGGATTGGTTGATTGGTTACGGTGTGGAGAAAATCATCTCCACGGGAACCTGCGGGGTGCTGAGTAATATAGAAGAAAATGCCTTTCTAGTTCCAGTTCGAGCCCTACGCGATGAAGGAGCCAGCTACCATTATGCACCACCTTCTCGTTATATGGATGTGCATGTTCAAGCAATTTCTGCTATCGAGCAAGTTTTGGAACAACTAGGTGTCCCTTACGAAGAAGTCATGACCTGGTCGACAGACGGATTTTACCGAGAAACAGCTGAAAAAGTTGCCTATCGCAAGGAAGAAGGCTGCGTAGTTGTGGAGATGGAGTGTGCAGCTCTTGCGGCAGTAGCTCAGCTTCGTGGAGCAGTTTGGGGTGAGTTGTTGTTTACGGCAGATTCTTTGGCAGATCTTGATAACTATGACCAACGCGATTGGGGTGCAGAAGCTTTTGATAAGGCGCTAGGTCTCTGCCTTGAGATTGTTAGCCATATGTGAGTATTCTCAGATTTTTGTGGTACAATGTAGCTATGTTATTCAAATCATTTTCGGAAAAAATAAACACGACCTTGGGGCGTTTATCACCTGCTCGTCGAATTTTTTTAAGTTTTGCTTTGGTTATTTTCGCAGGCTCTCTCCTTTTGAGTCTGCCATTTGTGCAAGCAACAAGCTCCCAAGCGACCTATTTCGACCATCTCTTTACAGCAGTATCCATGGTCTGTGTGACAGGACTCTTTACTCAACCAGTAGCTACCACATATAACATCTGGGGGCAGTTAATCTGTATGTTTTTAATCCAGATTGGTGGTTTGGGTCTCATGACCTTTATAGGGGTCTTTTATATTCAAAGCAAGCAAAAGCTAAGTCTTCGTAGCCGTGAAACAATTCTGGAGAGCTTTAGTTATGGAGAAACTCAGTCTTTAATGGTTTTCATACGTTCGATTTTCTTGACGACTTTTATCGTTGAAGGACTCGGAGCCTTCCTGTTAAGTTTTCGTTTTGTTCCGGAATTTGGTTGGGGCCGAGGAATTTTTACCTCTATCTTCGTAGCTATTTCAGCTTTCTGTAATGCTGGTTTTGATAATTTTGGAAGTACAAGTTTAGTAGCTTTTCAAACTGATCCGTTGATTAATCTAGTGCTTGCTGCTTTGATCATCACAGGTGGTCTAGGGTTTATGGTTTGGTTTGACCTGGCCACGCAGTTGAGCAAGAAAAAACGTCGGCTTCGCTTCCATACCAAATTGGTTCTCTTCTTGACAGCAGGAATTTTATTTACTGGAACAGTTTCAACCCTCTTGATAGAGTGGAGCAATCCGGGAACGATTGGAAATCTCAACTTCCCAGATAAATTGCTAGTCAGTTTCTTCCAAACTGTCAGCATGCGGACGGCAGGCTTCGCTTCTATTGATTTTACTCAGGCTAGGCCTGTTACCTTGATGATCTATATTTTGCAGATGTTTCTCGGTGGGGCGCCTGGTGGAACAGCCGGGGGGCTTAAAATCACAACCTTCTTTGTATTATTAGTATTTGCACGCAGTGAGCTTTTAGGCTTGCCTCATGCCAATGTAGCTCGAAGAACAATTTTACCTCGGACAGTCCAAAAATCATTCAGTGTCTTTATTATCTTCTTGCTAACTTTCTTGCTGGGCTTGATCCTGTTAGGGGTAACCGCAGAGGGGAATCCGCGCTTTATCTACATCATGTTCGAGACAATTTCAGCGCTTGCTACGGTCGGAGTAACTGCAAATTTGACACCAGAGTTAGGCAGATTAGCTCTTAGCATTATCATGCTACTGATGTTTATCGGACGAATTGGGCCACTGACTCTATTAGTTAGTTTGGCTGAGTATCAACCAGATAAGAAAGATATGATCCACTATATGAAAGCAGATATTACCATAGGATAAGAAAGGATAAACTATGTCAGATCGGACAATTGGAATTTTAGGTTTGGGTATTTTTGGGAGTAGTGTACTTACCGCCCTCGCTCAGCATGATATAAATATAATCGCCATTGACGACCATGAGGAGCGAATCAATCAGTTCGAACCTGTCTTGGTACGTGGAGTTGTTGGAGATATAACAGATGAAGAGCTCTTGCTCTCAGCAGGAATTGATACCTGCGATACAGTTGTGGTGGCAACTGGGGAAAATTTAGAATCTAGTGTGCTTGCAGTCATGCATTGCAAGAGTCTAGGAGTACCAACTGTTATTGCTAAGGTTAAAAGCCATACAGCAAAAAAAGTCCTTGAAAAAATTGGCGCAGATTCAGTCATCTCACCAGAGTTTGAAATGGGGCGCTCATTGGCACAGACTATTTTATTTAATAACAGCGTTGATGTTTTTCAGTTGGACAAAAATGTCTCTATTGTTGAGATGAAAATTCCACAATCGTGGGCAGGTAAGAGTCTAAGTGAACTTGACCTTCGAGGACAATACAATCTCAATATTCTTGGTTTTCGTGACTACGAAAATGCTCCCTTAGATGTACAGTTTGGACCAAATGATTTATTAAAACCGGATACCTATATCATGGCGGTGATTAATAACCAATATTTGGATACCCTAGCAAGCCTTAGTGAGTAGAAGAGGAATGACTATTCTTTTTTTCAACGACTATTGAGTCAATATAAGTATTTTATAAGAGGGATTTAAGAAAAATTTTAACTTTTTCTTAAATCCTTTTTAATTTTAGGAGATTATACTAGAGTCATCAAATAAAGAAAAACTCTAAGGAGAATCCTATGAAATTCAATCCAAATCAAAGATATACTCGTTGGTCTATTCGTCGCCTCAGTGTCGGTGTTGCTTCAGTTATTGTGGCCAGTGGCTTCTTTGTCCTAGTTGGTCAACCAAATTCCGCACGTGCCGATGTAGTCAATCCCACCTCTGCCCAAGTCGTGCCAGACGCTGCTTCGGTGAGTGAAAAGAGCGACTTAACAGCAGAGGTTCTCAAGAAAGCAGTTGATGTAGCTCTTCCTTCAGAACAGGCAGGCTTAATACCTAAAGTCAGCTTGGATACTACAAGCTCTTCAGAAAAAGTGGATGTTGCTGATAAAGAGCAAGTAGTAGTACCAAAAGAAGAAGTGCAAGCAAAACCAGAATCTAAGAAACAGACAGAAGATACGGTTAAACCTGCGACAACAGTTTCTGGACAAGACCGTGAAACAAGTGAAGCTCAGCCAGAAACCACTCCAGCTGAAGTGCAAAAAGGTGTGGCTGACAATACCAAAGATACGGTAGACGTTCCAGCATCTTACCTGGACAAAGCCAACTTCCCTGGCCCATTCACAGCTGGTGTCAACCAAGTCATTCCCTATGAATTCTTCGCTGGTGATGGTATGTTGACTCGCCTTATCTTGAAGGCCTCAGACAAG
>NZ_JUOS01000076.1 GCF_001075875.1 Streptococcus oralis | reverse complement strand
TGATGCTGATGCTGAAGCTACCGCGCTGGTTGATGCTGATGCACTTGCTACTGCACTTGTTGACGCTGAAGCTGAGGCTACTGCGCTAGTTGATGCTGAAGCTGAAGCGACCGCGCTGGTTGACGCTGAGGCACTTGCTACTGCACTTGTTGATGCTGAGGCTGAAGCGACCGCGCTGGTTGACGCTGAGGCTGAGGCTACTGCGCTGGTTGACGCTGAGGCACTTGCTACTGCACTTGTTGATGCTGATGCTGAAGCTACTGCACTTGTTGATGCTGAGGCTGAAGCGACCGCGCTTGTTGACGCTGAAGCTGAGGCTACTGCACTTGTTGATGCTGATGCTGAAGCTACCGCACTTGTTGATGCTGATGCTGAAGCTACCGCACTTGTCGATGCTGATGCTGAAGCTACCGCGCTGGTTGATGCTGAAGCTGAAGCGACCGCGCTAGTTGATGCTGATGCTGAGGCCACTGCACTTGTTGAGGCTGAGGCACTTGCTACTGCACTTGTTGATGCTGAAGCGACCGCGCTAGTTGATGCTGAGGCTGAAGCTACCGCACTTGTCGATGCTGAGGCACTTGCTACTGCACTTGTTGACGCTGAAGCTGAGGCTACTGCGCTGGTTGATGCTGAA
>NZ_JUOS01000075.1 GCF_001075875.1 Streptococcus oralis | reverse complement strand
CACTGCTTTGAGGTTGTAGATAAGACTGACGAAGTCAGTCACATATATAATCCAAGGCGAAGCTGACGTGGTTTGAAGAGATTTTCGAAGAGTATCAGTCATTTTGAAGAGTAGAGGGGAGTTCTTTGACTCCTCTTACTTTTGTCAAAAATTGAAAAAAATGCTACAATAGAGTGAATAAAGAAACGAGGTATTATCATGTCTAAGATTCTAGTATTTGGTCACCAAAATCCAGATTCAGATGCTATTGGTTCATCTGTAGCCTTTGCCTATCTTGCAAAAGAGGCTTATGGATTGGATACAGAAGCGGTGGCTCTTGGAACTCCAAATGAAGAAACAGCTTTCGTATTGAACTATTTTGGTGTGGAAGCACCGCGCGTTATCACATCAGCTAAAGCAGAAGGTGCAGAACAAGTCATTTTGACTGACCACAATGAATTCCAACAATCAGTTTCAGATATTGCTGAAGTAGAAGTTTATGGTGTTGTGGACCACCACCGTGTGGCTAACTTTGAAACTGCAAGCCCACTATACATGCGTTTGGAACCAGTTGGATCAGCATCATCTATCGTTTACCGCATGTTCAAAGAGCATGGCGTAGCTGTTCCAAAAGAAATTGCAGGTTTGATGCTTTCAGGTTTGATTTCAGATACCCTTCTTTTGAAATCTCCAACAACACACCCATCTGATAAGGTGATTGCGCCTGAATTGGCTGAATTAGCTGGTGTGAACTTGGAAGAATACGGTCTTGCAATGCTCAAGGCTGGTACAAATTTGGCAAGCAAGTCAGCAGAAGAATTGATCGACATTGATGCAAAGACTTTTGAATTGAACGGTAACAACGTACGTGTTGCCCAAGTGAATACAGTTGATATTGCTGAAGTATTGGAACGCCAAGCTGAAATCGAAGCAGCCATCCAAGCCGCAAATGCAGCTAACGGATACTCTGACTTTGTCTTGATGATTACAGACATCGTCAACTCAAACTCTGAAATTCTTGCACTTGGTGCTAATATGGACAAAGTAGAAGCAGCTTTCAACTTCAAACTTGAAAACAACCATGCTTTCCTTCCAGGTGCTGTTTCACGTAAGAAACAAGTGGTACCACAATTGACAGAAAGCTTTAATGCATAATCATAGATGGGAAAGCCCATTGTTAAAAAGGAGTTTCGGCTCCTTTTTTGCTAGGAGAGAAGTATGTTAGAAAATGGCAATTTGATTTTTGTGAAAGATGATTCGGATATAGGACAGGCCATCCAGGAATCTACTGGTAACTACAGTCACGTGGCTATCTTTTTGGACGGACAGGTTTATCATGCAACGGTTGAAGGTGGTGTCATTGCACAATTACCTGAAGATTTCTTTGAAGACGGGAAAGTATATGACCTCTATAGCTATCCGAAAATCGATAGCAAAGAAGTCAAGAAGCTGGCAGAGAGCTTTTTAGGTTCTCCCTACAATGCTTCCTTTTATCCAGATAGAGATGGTTTCTATTGTTCCCAGTATATAGCAGAAATTATCCCTATTTTTGAGACTATTCCTATGAAGTTTGGGGATGGGGCGAAGGAGATTAGTGATTTCTGGAGAGAATATTATCGAGATTTGGGACTTCCTGTACCTCTGAATCAGCTTGGCACTAACCCGAGTCAATTAGCAGCATCACCACTTTTAGTTTGTAAAGAAAGGAATCTTCATGATTCAGATTTTTAATCCATCTCGTTTGACGCGACAACCATTCTTTAGAGATTTGGTAGACTATCTTGATCAGCATGATGATGTTATCCTCCGTGAAATCAAGGCTCAGTTTCCAGAGGTCGCAGTTGACAAGCTCTTGGAGGAGTACATTAAGGCGGGTTTGATTTTGAGAGAAAATAAACGCTATTATCTCAATCTTCCCTTTCTAGAATCTACAGAATCTCTTGAACTAGATCAAGAAGTCTTTGTGAGAGATGATAGCCCAATCTATCAAGAAATCCTGGAGAAAGATTTTCAGACCGAATTGCGAAATCAAACCAATGCAGCAATCTTAAAAGAATATACCGATTTTGCAAGAGAAAAGATGACACTGTCTAATTATTTTTATAAGGTCAAGCATCAGTATCCTTTGACGGAAGAACAGCAGGCGCTCTATGGAATTTTAGGAGATGTCAACCCTGAGTATGCCCTTAAGTATATGACTACTTTTTTGCTCAAGTTTCTTAAGAAAAATCAACTCATGCAGAAACGACGTGATATCTTTGTTGATAGTTTAGTCTTATTAGGTTACATCGTTCAAAATGAAGATGGAAAATATGAGTTGACTGTAGAATTTGATAAAGAAAGACTCATCTTTATAAAATAATAGAAGAAGACTAGGAAATTTCCTAGCCTTCTTTAAATTTACTATAGATAACGTTCAGCGATGGCTGCATCTCCAGGATAGTCTTCCTTCTTACCTTGGATAATTTGGTAGCAGTCAGCTCCTTTACCAGCGATAATCACAGCATCCAGCTCTTGACTTGTAATAGACATTGCAGCCTTAATGGCTTGCTCACGATCGACAATCTTTTCAACAGGATGGTTGATGTAGCTACTGATTTCATCTGCAATGGCCATCGGATCTTCGTAGTTTGGATCATCAGCTGTTAGAAAGACTTGGATTTCAGGATGTTGATTGAGGAGAAGTCCAAAGTCCTTACGACGGCTTTCTCCCTTGTTCCCTGTTGATCCCAGTACTAGAGCAATCTTTCCAGTCTGATGTGTTTCAACAACTGAGATTAGTTTTTTAAGACTGTCACCATTGTGGGCGTAGTCAATGAAAACTTTTGCGCCATTTTTCTGTGTGAGAACTTCCATGCGACCAGGAACACGAGTTGTAGCGATTCCTTTTTTAATGTCATCTAGACTAGCACCTAAACGAAGACAGGCAAGTCCTGCAGCAACAGCATTCTCTTGGTTGAAATGTCCAATCAGTTGGATGTCATAATCTCCTGCTAATTTACCAGTAGCTGAGAAGCTAAAGGCTTTGGAGTTTTCAATTTGGTTACTTGATTGGCTACCGTAGAAGTCGTGCTCTTGGTTCTCAACTTGCTCTTTTAAGACAGAGAAGTGGTCCATATCGCTATTAATGACAACTGCTCGGCTATTTTTCATCAAGAGACGCTTGTGATAAAAATAATCTTCAAAGGTCGGATGCTCAATAGGACCAATATGGTCTGGTGTGATGTTGAGAAAAACTCCCACGTCGAAAGTTAAACCATACACTCGATTTACCAGATAAGCTTGGCTGGATACTTCCATGATAAGGTGGGTTCTTCCATTATCAACTGCTTGAGCCATCATATCAAAGAGATCAATGCTTTCAGGAGTTGTTAGAGCAGATTTAAAGAAAGTCTTACCGTCCAAAGTCGTGTTCATGGTTGACAACATAGCTGGACGATGTTGTTGACTTAAGATGTTGTAGGCAAAGTAAGCCGCTGTTGTTTTTCCTTTAGTGCCAGTGAAAGCAAGGATTTTAAGTTTCTCCTGAGGGTTGCCATAAAATTCCATGGCAATCAAACTCATGGCCTTTTTGATATTGTTAACAACAATAACAGGAATACCAACTTCATAATCCTGTTCAGCCACGTACCAACCAAGCCCTTGTGAGATAGCTGAAAACAGATATTCTTTTTTAAAGGCAGCTCCTTTGGCAAAAAATAGAGTATTTTCTTTGGTTGTTCGGCTATCATAACTAATGCTATCAAAAATAACATCGCTGTAGTTATAGTGGTAATGTCCTTGGTCGATAATCTCACGGAAGAGACCATCCTTTTTTAAAATGTCTAATATAGTTTCAATCTTTATCATACTTTCTATTGTAAACCGAAAGTCTGAATTTTACAAGTAACAAGGAAAAGTTTATAATGGAAGATAAGGAACATTTCCGTTATTAAAATTGAATGAGGAAGTTATGTCTAACGAAAATAATCATCAGCAGGCCCAGATGTTACGCGGAACTGCCTGGCTAACGGCTAGTAACTTTATCAGTCGCCTGCTCGGGGCCATTTACATCATCCCTTGGTATATTTGGATGGGGACTTATGCCGCTAAGGCAAATGGACTTTTCACCATGGGCTACAATATCTACGCTTGGTTCTTGTTGATTTCGACAGCGGGTATTCCTGTGGCAGTCGCTAAGCAAGTTGCCAAGTATAACACCATGCAAGAAGAAGAGCATAGTTTTGCCCTGATTCGGAGTTTCCTGGGCTTTATGACTGGACTCGGTCTTGTCTTTGCTTTGGTTTTATATCTCTTTGCGCCTTGGTTGGCAGATCTTTCTGGTGTCGGTAAGGACTTAATTCCAATTATGCAAAGTCTAGCGTGGGCTGTCTTGATATTCCCATCTATGAGTGTTATCCGTGGCTTTTTCCAAGGAATGAATAATCTCAAGCCTTATGCTATGAGTCAAATTGCGGAGCAGGTTATCCGTGTTATTTGGATGCTCTTAGCAACCTTTATCATCATGAAACTTGGTTCAGGAGATTATCTGTCAGCAGTCACCCAGTCTACCTTTGCGGCCTTTGTGGGAATGGTAGCCAGCTTTGCTGTCTTACTTTATTTCCTTTTTAAAGAAGGGATGCTTCAAAAAGTTTTTGAAACGCGAGATAAGATTGATAGCAAACACCTGTTAATGGATACGATTAAGGAAGCTATTCCTTTTATCATAACAGGGTCAGCTATTCAGCTCTTCCAAATCTTGGACCAAATGACCTTCATCAATAGCATGAAGTGGTTTACCAACTACAGCAATGAAGACTTGGTTGTCATGTTTTCTTACTTCTCTGCCAATCCTAATAAAATCACCATGATTTTGATTTCGGTAGGAGTTTCGATTGGTAGCGTTGGGCTACCTCTCTTGACAGAGAACTATGTAAAGGGAGATTTACCAGCAGCTTCTCGTCTCATTCAAGATAGTATCACCATGCTTTTCCTATTCCTCTTACCTGCAACGGTTGGAGTAGTCATGGTAGGAGAACCCCTCTATACAGTCTTTTACGGTAAGCCAGATAGTTTGGCTATGGGCTTGTTTGTCTTTGCAGTCTTGCAGTCAACAATCCTAGGTTTGTACATGGTCTTATCACCAATGCTTCAAGCTATGTTCCGTAACCGCAAGGCAATCCTTTACTTTTTCTACGGTTCCATTGCCAAGCTCGTCTTACAAATACCATCAATAGCGATTTTCCATAGCTATGGTCCTCTCATTTCAACGACCATCGGTCTTATCATTCCAATTGTTTTAATGTATCGCGAGATCTGTCAGATTACAGGAGTTCATCGAAAAATTATCCTCAAACGAACCATCCTAGTGATCATTTTAACTCTTGTCATGTTTATCCTGGTAGGCTTCTTACAATGGATTCTTGGATTAGTCTTCCAACCAACTGGACGTTTCTGGAGCTTTATCTATGTCGCCCTAATCGGAACAATCGGTGGTGGTCTCTACGGATTCATGAGTCTCTATACTCGTCTCTTAGATAAGGTTATTGGACAGGCTCAAGCAGATCGTCTACGAGCACGATTAAAATTATCATAATACTTTATAAATAAAATGAATAATTTGAACTTTTCTATCCGAAAAAGTTTAAATTGTTCATTTTTTTGTTTAAAAAATAGGATAAAATATAAAATTAGTAGAAAAAAATCTATAATTTGGTAAAAAATAGATAAAATTGCTTGACTAAAAAAAACAATAGCTGTATAATGATACAAATATTTAAATTTGGAGGTTCTGGAAATGAAAAAGTCTAAGGCAAAATATCTGACGCTGGCAGGCCTTGCCCTAAGTGCCGGTCTACTATTGGCGGCTTGTAGCAACTCAGCTAGTTCAACTAAAACATACAACTATGTCTATTCTAGCGATCCGTCTAGTTTGAACTATCTTGCAGAAAACCGTGCAACAACCAATGACATCGTTACCAATTTGGTAGATGGGTTGATGGAAAATGACCAATACGGTAACTACGTTCCATCCTTGGCAGAAGATTGGACTGTTTCTCAGGACGGTTTGACATACACTTATAAACTTCGTAAAGATGCTAAGTGGTATACCTCTGAAGGTGAAGAATATGCTCCAGTAACTGCCCAAGATTTTGTAACTGGTTTGAAATATGCTGCTGATAAAAAATCCGAAGCTTTGTACCTGGTTCAAGATTCTGTAGCAGGTTTGGATGACTATATCAACGGGAAAACAACTGACTTTTCAACTGTCGGTGTTAAGGCGATTGACGACCAAACAGTTCAGTACACTTTGACACGACCAGAATCTTATTGGAATTCTAAAACAACATCAACCATTCTCTTCCCTGTCAATGCAGACTTCCTGAAATCAAAAGGGGATGATTTTGGTAAGGTAGAACCTTCTAGCATTTTGTACAATGGACCTTTCTTAATGAAATCTTTTGTTTCAAAATCTGTTATCGAATTCAAGAAAAATCCCAACTACTGGGATGAAAAAAATGTCTTTGTGGATGATGTGAAATTGGCCTATTATGATGGTAGTGACCAAGATGCACTAGCACGTAACTTTGTAGAAGGAGTCTATAGCTACGCGCGTCTCTATCCAAATAGCTCAAGCTTTGAAGGAATTAAAGAGAAGAACAAGGATAACATCATCTATAGTATGCAAAATGCAACTTCTTATTACTTGAACTTCAACTTGGACAGAAAATCTTATAACTTCACGTCTAAGTCCTCAGATATCGAAAAGAAATCAACCCAAGAAGCAGTTCTGAATAAAAACTTCCGTCAAGCCTTCAACTATGCATACAACCGTACAGCCTATGGAGCACAATCTCAAGGGGAGGACGGAGCAACGAAGATTATTCGTAACCTAGTTGTACCTCCAACATTTGTAAGTATCAACGGAAAAGACTTTGGCGATGTTGTTTCAGAAAAGATGGTCAACTATGGCCAAGAATGGCAAGGAATCAACTTTGCAGATGCACAAGACCCATACTACAATCCTGATAAAGCTAAGGCTAAATTTGCGGAAGCCAAGAAAGAATTGGAAGCTAAGGGTGTGCAATTCCCAATCCACTTGGATGTATCAGTTGACCAATCAGCTAAAAAAGGTGTACTTGAAGCAAGCTCTTTGAAACAATCCATCGAATCTGTTCTAGGAGCTGAGAATGTGGTTATCGATATTCAACAATTATCAACAGACGACTTCGATAATTCTAGCTACCTAGCTCAAACTGCAGCTCAAAAAGACTTTGATATCTATAATGGCGGTTGGAGTGCGGACTACTTGGATCCATCAAGCTATCTAGATATCCTAAATGTCAATAACGGTGGTATGTTGCAAAACATTGGTCTAGAACCAGGTGAGGTCAATGACAAGGCTAAGGCAGTTGGTCTGGATACTTACACTCAAATGCTAGAAGAAGCGAACAAGGAGCAAGAACCAGCAAAACGTTATGAAAAATATGCTGAAGTTCAAGCTTGGCTCGTTGATAGCGCTCTTGCTATTCCAAACGTTTCTCAAGGTGGAACACCGACCTTGAGAAAGACAGTTCCATTCTCATCGCCATTCTCACAAGCAGGAAATAAGGGTGTCGAATCATACAAATATCTCAAGTTGCAAGATAAGACTGTAACGGCTGTTGAGTATGAAAAAGCTAAAGAAAAATGGCTAAAAGAAAAAGAAGAATCTAACAAAAAAGCCCAAGAAGATCTTGCTAAACACGTTAAATAATGATTTTTAACCAAAAAACGATAACTCTAGAAAAGGTTATCGTTTTTTATATAGTTTGAAACTATAACTAGCTCTTGAAAACAAGAAAACGAAGGATACAAAATAAGTGGTACAATAGTTACTATAGATTTGGAGGTATTGTATGAGTAAATCATTTCACATCAACACAATTTTAGCACAAGCAGGGATCAAATCTGATGAGGCAACAGGTGCTTTGGTTACACCAATTCACTTTTCAACGACTTATCAGCACCCAGAATTTGGTCAATCAACTGGATTTGACTATACCCGCACCAAAAACCCAACTCGTAGCAAGGCAGAGGAAGTTTTGGCAGCAATTGAATCAGCCCACTATGCTCTAGCAACTAGTTCAGGTATGTCTGCGATTGTGTTGGCCTTTAGTGTCTTCCCAGTAGGAAGCAAGGTTTTGGCTGTCCGTGACCTTTACGGTGGTTCTTTCCGTTGGTTCAATCAAGTGGAGCAGGAAGGACGTTTCCACTTTACCTATGCCAACACAGAAGAAGAGCTAATTGCCGAGCTAGAAAAGGATGTGGATGTACTTTATATCGAAACACCAACCAACCCTTTGATGTTGGAATTTGATATTGAAAAATTGTCAACATTAGCTCATGCAAAAGGTGCTAAAGTTGTCGTGGATAATACCTTCTACAGTCCAATCTATCAACGTCCAATTGAAGACGGGGCAGATATCGTCCTTCATTCAGCAACAAAATACCTTGCAGGTCATAATGATGTTCTAGCTGGTGTGGTTGTGACAGATAGTGCGGATTTATACGAAAAACTCTTTTACAATCTCAACACAACAGGGGCTGTTTTGTCACCATTTGATAGTTATCAATTGATTCGTGGTCTTAAAACCTTGTCACTTCGTATGGAGCGCTCAACAGCTAATGCTCAAGAAATCGTAGCCTTTTTGGAACAATCACCTGCTGTCAAAGAAGTTTTGTATACAGGTCGTGGGGGAATGATTTCATTTAAAGTAGCAGATGAGAAGCGTATCCCTCATATCTTAAATACTTTGAAAGTATTTTCTTTTGCTGAAAGTTTAGGTGGGGTAGAAAGTCTGATTACATACCCAACTACTCAAACCCATGCTGACATTCCTGCAGAGGTTCGCCATTCTTATGGATTGACAGATGACCTCTTGCGCTTGTCTATTGGTATTGAGGATGCGAGAGATTTGATTGAAGACTTGCGTCAAGCCTTGGAAGGATAAAACTATGGGAAAATATGATTTTACGACCTTGCCCAATCGTTTTGGACATCATACCTATAAGTGGAAAGAAGCAGAGACTGACCGAGAAGTATTACCAGCCTGGATTGCTGATATGGACTTTGAAGTGTTACCTGAGATTCGTCAGACTGTCCATGACTATGCGGAGCAATTAGTTTATGGCTATACCTATGCTAGTGATGGATTGATTGAAGCCGTTCAAAACTGGGAGGAAAAACACCATGGTTATCGCTTTGATAAGGATGCCCTAGTCTTCATCGAAGGAGTAGTACCTGCCATTTCAACAGCTATTCAAGCCTTTACCAGGGAAGGCCAAGCAGTACTCATTAACACTCCAGTATATCCTCCTTTTGCTCGCAGTATTAAGCTCAATAATCGTAGACTAATCACCAACTCTCTAGTAGAAAAAGACGGACTTTTTGAGATTGACTTTGATCAATTAGAGAAAGACTTTGTTGAAGAGGATGTAAAACTTTACGTTCTTTGCAATCCTCATAATCCTGGTGGACGTGTTTGGGAAAAAGAAGTCTTAGAGAAGATTGGACAACTTTGTCAAAAACATGGAGTTTTGCTAGTATCTGATGAGATTCACCAAGATTTAGCCTTGTTTGGAAATAAACACCAGTCATTCAATACGGTAAATGAAGATTTTAAAGAATTTTCACTGATTTTAAGCAGTGCTACCAAGACCTTCAACATTGCTGGAACAAAGAATTCCTATGCTATCATCGAGAATCCTAAGTTAAGACTTGCTTTTCAAAAGCGCCAGCTGGCTAATAATCAACATGAAATCTCAGGTTTGGGATATTTGGCAACAGAAGCAGCCTATCGCTCTGGTGAAGATTGGTTAACAGAACTCAAAGAACTGATTGAGAAACACATCAATTATGTCGTCGATGTGTTTGGAAAAGAAACGAAAATCAAGGTCATGAAACCTCAAGGGACCTATCTCATTTGGCTTGATTTTTCAGCCTACGATATTAGTGATGAAGAATTAAGAAGCCTTTTAAGAGACGAAGCCAAGGTTATCCTGAACAGAGGCTTGGACTTTGGCGAAGAAGGAGCCCTCCATACTCGCTTAAATGTAGCCATGCCGACATCTGTCTTGGAAGAAGTTTGCCAGCGAATCATTGCTACTTTCGCTAAAATTTAAGAAGCTAGCCTTTTAGGAGAAAAGTACTCCTAGAAGGCTATTTTCGTAAGAAGAAATGTGGTATAATTAAGAGATAAAGTAAAGGGGAAAATATGGCTAAATTGATTCCAGGGAAGCTTCGAATGGAGGGAGCTCAACTCTACGAAACTAGTCAGATTGAAATTATCAAAGAGAAAGACCATCGCCTCTATGCGCGTGTAGCAGATGAAGAAATTCGCTATAGCCTGGATGATGATTTGGTTTTTTGTGCTTGTGATTTTTTCCAAAAAAGAGGGTTTTGTGTGCATTTGGCAGCACTAGAGCATTACCTGAAAAATGATCCGATTGGTCAGGAACTCTTGGGAAATCTGGAAAATGTGCACGAACAGAAAGAAGAAGTTGAAACTCAGGTTACTTTTGGAGGAAAGTTTTTAGAATCCATTCAAATTCCTAGTCTTTCTGAAATCTATCAGTTGTCTGCTCAGGGGCAGATTGAAGCAGGGACTAATCGCATTATTTGGACTTTGAGAGTCGGTCTTATCCAGACGCAGAAATTTTATGTAATTCGAGATATCCCCCTTTTTCTGAAGGTGTTAGAAACTAGTAAACCCTATATGATTGGAAAGTTATATGAAACTTCCTTGAATATTCGTCAGTTTGATGAAAGTAGCCAATTTGTTCTGAATTTCCTTCAAGGAATTGTAGAAGATGAGGTTGAAAATGCCCTCTTTTTCCAAAATCAAGGTCGTCATCTCTATTTCCCGCTGTCTTTTTTTGAGCAGGGTGTTAGTCTGCTGATGGGCTTAGATGCATTCCAATTTGACCATCAGATTTCAAGCTACCCTCATCTTGTATTTCAAGATTTTGATGGTCAAGCAGGCTTATTTACCTTTCAAATTGAAGAAAAATCCAACTATTATGAGATGGAAATTGTTCAACAGGTAGGGCTTAATTCGTTTTATAAGGGACAAGTCTTGTTTACTAAAGGTACATTCTATCTTCTGTCCAAGGAGCAAGCTAGCCTTTTAGAAAAATTAAAAAAAGTCCCTATTGATAAAGGTGGTAGAAAGATTTTACAATTTGATACTAGTGATCGAGATCTTTTAGCTTCGACCTTGTCGCAGTTTAAAGACATAGGAGAGGTAAAAGCTCCTGATGCGCTTCAAATTCAGTCTTTCCGTCCTTCTTTCTACATGGAAGGAGAAGAGGACGGTTCTATCCGTTTGGATATGCAGTTTCAGTATGAAACTTGCTTAGTAACAAATCGCAATGAACTGGAGAGTCTTCCATTTGCTAGTGATATTCAACTGGAGAAGCAAGTCTTTCAGTTGGCTCTATCTGCTGGATTTGAAGCAGATTTTCGTTCATGGCGTCAAAGTTTGAAAGCTGATGCAGTTCATACCTTCTTTCAGGAGGTTTTACCAGCTTTTGAAGCGCTTGGAGAATTAAAGATTTCTGAGAGCTTGCAAGATCTCTATCAGGTTCAGGAGCCTCAAGTACACATCTCATCCAAGGGAAGCCTATTAGAAATTCAATTTGATTTTCAAAATATAGATCAAGAAGAAATCGATCGAGCGATGAAAGCGCTAGTTGAGAAGCAGGATTATTACATCAGCTCTTCGAATCAGGTTTACTATTTCGATGATCAGACCAAGCGTATCCGTCAGGATTTAGAAGAATTAGGGATAGAGGACCTACAAGATGGAGCTTTTCGAGCTCGTAAATCCCTAGCTTATACCCTATCTCATCTATTTAAGGATCAGGATCAAATTTCTTTCACCGAAGAATTTCGCAATCTGGCCCATGATTTGACGCATCCAGAAGATTTTCCGATGAAAGAGCTGAATATCCAAGCAGAACTTAGAGACTATCAGAAAAAGGGAATTCAGTGGCTTCAGATGCTTCACCATTATGGCTTTGGTGGGATTTTAGCAGATGATATGGGACTTGGGAAGACCTTGCAAACCATCGCCTTTTTAAGTAGTCATGTTCAAGCAGATACTAGTGTCCTAATCCTTGCTCCGTCTGGCTTAATCTATAACTGGACTGATGAATTTCAAAAGTTTGCTCCAGATTTGGATGTCGTGGTCGTGCATGGCTTAAAATCTCATCGAGAGTCAATTTTGGCAGAAAATCATCAGATTTATGTGACAAGCTATGCTACTTTCCGTCAAGATAGTGAGATTTATCGAGACCTATCTTTTGATTTTCTTTTTCTAGATGAAGCTCAAGTCATGAAAAATGCACAAACGAAGATTGCTCAAAGTTTGCGACGATTTGTGGTTCCATCTGTCTTTGCACTATCAGGAACACCGATTGAAAACCATCTGGGAGAACTCTGGTCGATTTTTCAGATTGTCTTACCAGGCCTCTTACCTGCTAAGAAGGAGTTTATGAAACTATCAACTGAAAGAGTGGCTCAATTTATCAAACCCTTTGTCATGAGACGCAAGAAAGAAGAGGTTTTGACAGAGTTGCCTGACTTGATTGAAGTCGTCTATAAGAATGAACTGGAGGATCAACAAAAAGCTATCTATCTTGCTCAGCTGCAACAGATGCAGGAGCGTCTGGGACAGGTAAGCGATTCGGAATTTCAACGAAATCGCGTCGAAATTTTGACTGGTCTCATGCGTTTGCGTCAGATTTGTGATACACCTGCGCTCTTTATGGAGGACTACCAAGGAGAGAGCGGGAAGCTGGATAGTTTACGAGATTTGCTGGTTCAGATTGCTGAAGGTGGACACCGTGTACTTATCTTCTCACAATTTAGAGGTATGTTGGATCGGATTGAGCAAGAGCTACCTGACTTAGGCTTGACTTCCTTTAAAATTACGGGCTCAACTCCTTCTCAAGAACGTCAGGAAATGACCAAGGCTTTTAACCAAGGAGAGCGCGATGTATTCTTGATTTCTCTAAAAGCTGGTGGGGTTGGACTCAATCTAACTGGTGCGGATACAGTCATTTTAGTAGACTTATGGTGGAATCCTGCAGTTGAATCTCAGGCTATCGGTCGAGCCCATCGTATGGGGCAAGAGCAGGCTGTCGAAGTTTATCGCCTTGTGACTCGAGGTACAATTGAAGAAAAGATTCAAGAATTACAAGAGAAAAAGAAAAATCTTGTTTCTGAAATCTTGGATGGAACAGAGTCTCGTGGCAGTCTGAGTCTAGCTGAAATACGAGAAATTTTAGGGATTTCATGAGCCTATACTTGAAAAATCAAGACATTACGCTATAATGGAGTATTGAAAGGAAATAAATATGACACAAAAACGATTTCCAATAGTGGCAGATGATGAAGTCATGTTGACAGAAATGCCAGTTATGAATCTCTACGATGAGTCTGATTTCATCAGTAATATCAAAGGTGATTATCAAGATAAAAACTACTTAGAATGGTCTCCAATCACTGAAGAAAAAAAGCAAGAAAAAGCCAAGCCTCTTGTAAAACCGATTGAGAAAAAAGAAAAATCCTATGCTGAATTAGCGCGTGAAGAAGCTCGCGCGGATTTGAAAAAGAAGCGCTCGGCTCGATATTTGACTCAGGATGTGAGTCATACGAGACGTCAAACGAAAACAAGCCAGGTGCGTCCAGCAAATCAACCGACAGCACCTTTTCAAAAAGAAAATCCAGGAGAATTTGCGAAATATAGTCAGAAGTTAGGTCAATCTCACTATATTTTGGCAGAAACAGTTTCTCAAGTGGAACATCCAATTTCAGACGGTGAAACAAGTCGTTCCAAGAAAAACAATTATGACTTTTTAAAGAAAAGTCAAATTTATAACAAAAAAAGTAAACAAAAAGAACAAGAACGTCAAGTGGCCCAAGAGCTTAACTTGACTAGAATGAGCGAATAGAGGGGAAGAAAATGGCAAAAACCTATCATTTTATCGGAATCAAAGGATCAGGTATGAGTGCCTTGGCTTTGATGTTGCATCAAATGGGGCACAAGGTGCAAGGTTCTGACGTTGAAAAGTACTATTTTACTCAACGTGGACTAGAGCAAGCAGGAATTACAATTTTACCTTTTGATGAAAAAAATCTTCAAGGTGATTTAGAAATTATCGCTGGTAATGCCTTCCGTCCAGATAACAATGTTGAAATTGCTTATGCTGACAAAAATGGTATCAGCTACAAACGTTATCATGAGTTTCTTGGTAGCTTTATGCGTGACTTTATCAGCATGGGAGTTGCTGGTGCACACGGTAAGACGTCAACGACTGGGATGCTTTCTCACGTCTTGTCACACATCACTGACACTAGCTACTTGATCGGAGATGGTACAGGTCGTGGTTCTGAAAATGCCAAGTATTTTGTCTTTGAATCAGACGAGTATGAGCGCCATTTCATGCCGTATCACCCAGAATATTCTATTATTACGAACATTGACTTTGACCACCCTGACTATTTCACAAGCTTGGAAGATGTCTTCAACGCCTTCAATGATTATGCTAAACAAATTACCAAAGGTTTGTTTGTCTATGGTGAAGATGCTGAGTTACGTAAGATTACAGCAAATGCCCCAATCTATTATTACGGTTTTGAAGCAGAAGGTAATGACTTTGTAGCAAGCGATTTACTTCGTTCTACAACAGGTTCAACCTTTACCGTTCACTTCCGTGGTCAAGAGTTGGGCCAATTCCACATTCCAACTTTCGGTCGCCACAATATCATGAATGCTACAGCAGTGATTGGTTTGCTTTATACTGCTGGCTTTGACTTGAATTTGGTGCGTGAACACTTGAAGACTTTTGGGGGAGTGAAACGTCGCTTTACAGAAAAGATTGTCAATGACACTGTTATCATCGATGACTTTGCGCATCATCCAACTGAAATCGTAGCGACTCTTGATGCTGCACGTCAGAAATATCCAAGCAAGGAAATCGTGGCAATTTTCCAACCGCATACTTTTACTCGTACAATCGCCTTGTTGGACGATTTTGCCCAAGCCTTGAATCAGGCTGATGCGGTTTACCTAGCACAAATCTATGGATCTGCTCGTGAGGTAGACCATGGTGATGTCAAAGTAGAAGACCTTGCCAATAAAATCAACAAGAAACATCAAGTTATCACAGTTGAAAATGTTTCTCCACTCCTAGACCATGACAATGCTGTCTATGTCTTCATGGGAGCTGGCGACATTCAAACGTATGAATATTCATTCGAACGTCTCTTGTCTAATTTGACAAGCAATGTTCAGTAAGAAAGATCATGGAATTTCCAATTAAAATCAGGGAAGCTCAGCAATCAGATATTGATCAGATTTGCTTGATACAAGAAAGTATTTCAAGCTCCCTAGAAATAATGAATAAAGAAATAATAGAAGAACGTATCCGCAACCATGCGGGTACGTTTCTCTTAGCTAGCTTGGATAATCAAGGGATTGCTTATATCACTGCGACGATACTTCCTTTTCCCTCTTTAAGAAAATGGATGCTTGATATTGGAGGTGAGAAATTCATTAATGAGAACTCAATCATCCTTGAAGATTTAGCTGTTCATCCAGATTACCAAGGGCAAGGTTTTGGAACTTTGTTGCTAGCAGCTTTGAAGGAAGTTACCCGTCAGCAAGATAGACCAGGTATTTATCTGCTTTGTGAGGATGAGTTGCTAGCCTACTTTGAAATGAATGGATTTGTAGAACAGGGGATCGTAGATGGAGAAAGGGGCAGTGAAGTTGCATTTCTCATGAGTTGGCAGAATCCCTATTATCAGGAGGAAATATGATTATTAGACCAGCGAGATTGACAGATTTAGATCGGATCTTTGAAATTGAACTAGAGAACTTTTCAATTGAAGAAGCCATTCCTCTCCCTGTTTTTGAAGCTCATCTGAAGGAAATTAAGACTAGTTTTTTAGTGGCTGAAAAAGAGGGGGAAATACTAGGCTATATTGAGGGACCAGTAATCCCTCGTCGACATTTACAAGACCAGTCATTTACAGAAGACGTTAAAGATTATAGCCATCATAAAGGTGGCTATATCTCTGTGACTTGTCTATCCATTGCTAAGAAAGCTCAAGCTTTAGGTGTCGGACGAAAATTATTGACCGCCTTAAAAGAGATCGCTCTTGAGCATGAGCGTGAGGGAATCAATCTGACCTGTCATGACTATCTCATTGGCTATTATGAGAAACATGGTTTTGTGAATGAAGGAAAATCTAAGTCGACTTTTGCTGGGGAAGAATGGTATGATATGGTCTGGGAAAACACGAATTAGGCATCAGAAAGGCATCTATGGTTGCTTTTCTTTAGTTTTTAAGATATAATATTATGGATTATCAACAAGGAGGTAACACCTTTGAGCGAAAATTCTCGAGAAGAAGAAAAGTTAAGTTTTAAAGAACAAATTTTAAGAGATTTAGAAAGATTAAAAAGAGAAGACGGCATCGCGAATACTAAAAGTAGTAACGATGATTTGTTTTCAAATTTAAGTAATAGTTCAGAAGCGGAAAAACCAGTGGAAGAACCTTCTGTAGAAGACTTGATGGCCAATTCTGTTTCACTAGTGGATGAATTGCTTGCTAATGCTCCGGCAGTTCCACCACGTCCAGTTTTACAAGATGATTCAGTTGAAACTTCTGTAGCTTCAGAACCAGTTGTAGCTTCAGAGCCAACTGTAGCTCCAGATCCTCTACCATCAGCAGAATCTTTACCATCAACGGAAGCTGTTGAACCCGTTAAGCCTCTTGAACCTGCTCAACCAGCGGAAGAAGAGAAAGAGTTCAATGCTATTTCGACAAGGATTCCAGTTTCTTATCGTACGAATCAGGCTAAACCAAGTCCTGCTAGAAAGAATATTAAGCCTCAACCGAAATCAACTGTTCTTGAAAAAGAAACTCCTAGTCAAGAACCAGCTGCTCCAGTTGAAACTAGAACAGAACTTCCTAGAAGAAGTCGTAAAGAGTCAGTGAAACCAATCAAGAAAAAGAAAAAATCACGCTTGAAAGGATTTTTCGTAACAGTAATTGTTTTATTGATTTTACTAGGTGTGGGTGGTTTCTTTGGTTACCGTTATGTTGAATCTGCACTCCAACCGGTTGATGCAAATTCAAAACAGTATGTCACAGTTCAGATTCCAGAAGGGGCTAATCTTCAGCAAATTGGTGACACCTTAGAAAACTCTGGATTGGTAAAACATGGTTTTATCTTTAGCCTTTATGCTAAGTATAAAGACTACAATGATTTGAAATCTGGTTACTATAATTTGCAAAAGAGCATGAGTACAGATGATATCATCAAAGAATTGCAAAAGGGTGGAACGCCTCAACCTCAAGAAGTTGCACTTGCAAATCTTACAATCCCTGAAGGATATACCCTTGATCAAATCGCACAAACAGTTGGTAAGCTTCAAGGAGACTTTAAAGAACCTTTGACTGCTGATGCCTTCTTGGCAAAAGTGCAAGATGAAACCTTCATCTCTCAATTAGTTGCTAAGTACCCAACCCTTCTCGAAAGTCTACCAACTAAAGAAAGTGGTGTTCGTTATCGTCTAGAAGGATACCTATTCCCAGCAACTTATGCTATCAAAGAAAGCACAACTATTGAAAGCTTGATTGATGAAATGGTGGCAGCTATGGACAAAAACTTGTCAGCACATTATACTGCAATCAAAGAAAAGAACTTGACAGTGAATGAACTCCTCACCATTGCATCACTTGTGGAAAAAGAAGGTTTGAAAACTGACGATCGCAAACTGATCGCTGGAGTTTTCTATAATCGTTTGAACCTTGGCATGCCGCTCCAAAGTAACATTGCTATTCTCTATGCAGAAGGTAAGCTAGGACAAAATATTAGCTTGGCAGATGATGCAGCAATTGATACAACAATCAATTCACCATATAATGTTTATACAAACCTTGGCTTAATGCCTGGTCCAGTAGACAGTCCAAGTCTAGATGCAATTGAAGCAAGTATCAATCAAACTAAGAGTGACAATCTCTACTTTGTAGCCAACGTACAAGATGGCAAGGTTTACTTTGCAACGACGCGAGAAGAACATGATCGAAACGTTGCAGAGCATGTTAACAGTAAATTGACACAATCAAGTAGTTCAAACTAACTCTTAGAACAAGATTTGCTATTAAATTCGTGAATGTAGAAGTAAAACTCTCTTTTTCACGATCAAAGCAAGTCATACCAGTCTTTCCGCTATGATTAGAAACGCCTGAAATTCACAAGTTTTAGGCGTTCGGAAATTGCGAAAGTAAAAGCTTACCTCTTATTTGAACCTGAGTCTAGAAGTGATAGAATCATTAGATTTAGGCACAGATTTTAAAAGGTCGATACTGACCAAAATCATTTAAGGAAAGCTTTTAAAAGACTTTGTCTTCATTGTAAAATTATGTGGTTTACCACATAATTTTGCTTTACTACCTAAAGAAATATAAATTTAATCAAAAGAAAGTTGAGAAAAATGGCAGAAAAAACATATCCAATGACCCTTGAAGAAAAGGAAAAACTCGAAAAAGAATTAGAAGAGTTGAAACTAGTTCGTCGTCCAGAAGTTGTAGAACGCATCAAGATTGCGCGTTCATACGGTGACTTGTCAGAAAATAGTGAGTATGAAGCAGCTAAGGACGAGCAAGCCTTCGTTGAAGGACAAATCTCTAGCTTGGAAACAAAAATCCGTTATGCTGAGATTGTCAATAGCGATGCAGTTGCTCAAGATGAAGTTGCTATCGGGAAAACAGTAACTATCCAAGAAATTGGTGAAGACGACGAAGAAGTATATATCATCGTGGGATCAGCGGGTGCAGATGCCTTTGCAGGTAAAGTATCAAACGAAAGCCCGATTGGGCAAGCCTTGATTGGTAAGAAAACAGGTGATATTGCTACAATTGAAACACCTGTAGGAAGCTATGATGTTAAAATCTTAAAAGTAGAAAAAACAGTTTAATAGGAATGAAAAGAAGGAGTAGATATAGGGAAAGCGCTTCCTATCACTCCTTTTCTTAATTCTAAAAACTAGAGGAGACTATATGAATTCAGAAAATAAGCACAAAAAGAAAAATAAAATGGAACGTGGGTTAACCAATCGCCATGTTCAGGTTATGGCCATTGCAGGAACAATTGGAACAGGACTGTTTCTAGGAGCTGGTCGCTCCATTAGTTTAACAGGACCCTCGATTGTATTGGTATATATGATTACGGGTGGCTTCATGTATCTTATGATGCGCGCTATCGGGGAAATGTTGTACCAAGATCCGGAGCAACACACCTTTATCAACTTTATTACGCGTTATCTTGGTCAGGGATGGGGTTACTTCTCAGTCTGGTCTTACTGGCTCTCAGTAGTCTTTATTGGAATGGCCGAGATTACGGCTATTGCTCACTATGTTCAGTTTTGGTTTCCATCTTGGCCATCTTGGTTGATTCAGGTTGTATTTCTGACAATACTCGGCTTGGTGAACTTGATTGCTGTTAAAATCTTTGGTGAGGTGGAATTTTGGTTTGCTATGATTAAAATCGTTGCTATTCTTGCCATGATTGCGACAGGTGTCTTTCTAGTTTTGACTGGCTTTGAAACGCCTTATGGTTCAGCAAGCCTTGCCAATATCAGTGATCATTTCTCCCTTTTCCCAAATGGAGGTATGAACTTTGTCATGGCCTTTCAAATGGTTTTCTTTGCTTACTTGATGATTGAGTTTATCGGTGTTACAACATCTGAAACCAAGGATCCTCGAAAAGTATTGCCTAAGGCTGTTAAGGAAATTCCTTTGCGAATTATCTTTTTCTACGGTGGAGCTCTCTTAGCCATCATGTCTATTATTCCTTGGCGTGAGCTTTCTGCGACAGATTCACCATTTGTAACGGTATTTGAACTTGTTGGTCTTAAGTGGGCAGCAGCCTTGATTAACTTTGTAGTTTTGACTTCAGCAGCGTCAGCCTTGAATTCAACCCTTTACTCAACAGGTCGTCACTTGTACCAAATTGCCCATGATTCACCAAATCATTTCTTGAAAGCTATTAAGGCAGACACGCTCTCACGTCACAACGTTCCTCAGAATGCAATCATTGCTTCTGCCGTATTGATTGGTTTTGCAGCCTTCATCAATGTACTTCCTGGCGTATCAGATGCCTTTGCTTTGATTACAGCTTCTTCATCAGGTGTTTATATCGCCATCTACATCTTGATTATGGTAGCCCATCTCAAGTATCGCAAGTCTAAAGACTTTATGGCAAATGGCTATCTCATGCCTCAATACCGCTTGCTAAATCCTCTGACCATGTTCTTCTTTATCTTTGTATTTGGAACACTCTTCTTACAAGAATCAACTGTAATGGGAGCTAGAGGTTCAGCTATCTGGATTGTCGCATTTGGTATTTATAGCCAATGGAAATTTAGAAAATAAGTTTTACTCTCATCAACTTAGGTTGGTGAGTTTTTTTAGTTTGACAGTTCTTCAAAATAGGAATATAATCAAGGCGTGAGTGTCTTTGAGGAGGTTTTGATGCACATTAGATTGGATAATACAGAGTCTCAGAAAGCACAGGAAATAGGGAATTTGATTCGCTCCTATAATCGTTCTAAGAGAGAAGCAGCTGAAAGTGAGCCACTTAACCTTTATGTCGAAGACGATAGCGGTCAACTCATGGCTGGTTTAGTAGCAGAGACCTTTGGAAATTGGCTAGAAATCGAGTATTTATTTGTGAAAGAGGACTTGCGAGGACAAGGAATCGGCTCCCAACTATTACAGCAAGCAGAGAGTGAAGCTAAGAAGAGAAACTGTCGCTTTGCTTTTGTGAATACATATCAGTTTCAAGCGCCAGCCTTTTATCAAAAGCAGGGCTACAAGGAAGTCTTTACCTTAAAAGATTATCCCTACACTGGACAAAGATACTATTATCAAAAGGATTTGAAAACAGGAAATGAATGATCGAAGAAATCGACACATCATAATGGAGTTGGCTTAATGGATATCATACTAGATATGGGTAATGTTTTATTGGAATGGAACAAGGATAAGATTTTGAAAGCTGTAGCTAAAACTCAGAAAGATTATCTGATCTTAGACAAGGCTATTTTCCAGTCGGGGCTCTGGGAAAGATTGGACCTGGGGACCTTGACTCGAGAAGAATTGGTTGATAAGGTTCTTTCTATGATAGGGGATTGCTATCAGAAAAAGGTTGAAG
The DNA here is from genome assembly GCF_001075875.1 of Streptococcus oralis. Taxonomy (GTDB): domain Bacteria; phylum Bacillota; class Bacilli; order Lactobacillales; family Streptococcaceae; genus Streptococcus; species Streptococcus oralis_I. Next base: position 8,158 of record NZ_JUOS01000075.1, on the reverse strand, counting down.
AAGTCATTTGGAACTGGCCTGCCTATATCGATATTTACACGGAAGTCTTTCCGCTTCTTGCACGTTTAAAGGAAAATGGCCATCGTATTTTTGTCCTATCTAATACCTCACCAGTTTTTTATGAATTATTGAAAGATCAATTAGCACCTCTAGAAAAGATTTTAGATGGGTTTGTTCTTTCCTGTGATATTAAGGTCATCAAACCTGATCGAGAAATGTTTGAAGAAATCCTCCGTAAATACGAGTTGGATCCAGCAAATTGTGTCTTTCTTGATGATATAGCAGACAACACTAATATGGCTGAAAGTTTAGGCATCAAAGCCTATCAAGTCAAACAGAGAAGTGACGTTGTAGATATTTTGAAAAAATTTGAATAAGCAGAAAACTCTCTATCATTTAGCTGGTAGAGAGTTTTTTGTTAAAAAAAATGTACAAAATGACAGATATATATTGCGTAATGTAAAATATATGATATAATGAACTTAGAAAGAAGCGCAACTTTTTAAAATTATAAAGGAGGTAAGAAGTGGCTAAGAATTTAAAATTAAAACTTGCTCGAGTAGAGCTTGATATGACACAAGGTGACTTGGCAGAAGCTGTAGGTGTGACTAGACAGACTATCGGCTTGATAGAAGCTGGGAAATATAATCCTAGTCTCTCCCTTTGCCAGTCCATTTGCAGATGCTTAGGCAAAACCCTAGACCAACTATTTTGGGAGGAAGAAGATGAAAAATAGATTTTATTATTATCAATTATTAGACGAAAGAGAAGAGCAACAACTTCATAAAGCTAGTGCAGAGAGTTTTCATATCTCTATCGGATTGTTGTTTCTAGCTTATTTCATAGCAGTGTTAGCACCAAGCCTTTTTAATCCAAGTATGCTTCTCGTTATTATTATCATAGGGACTTTTTACTTTTTCACCCGTGCTCGCAATCTCGGTGTGACCTACTATAGTCGTTTTCATTTTACGATTTTGGGATGCCTATTTGTGACTCTGTTTATCACAACTACTATAATGTTGCGAAACTACCAGTTCAATATAGAGATTTATCAGCACAACCCTCTACATATTAAATACATTTTTGCTTGGGTTTTTACCTATCTCTTTTATCTTCCTTGGGTCTTTCTTGGAAACCTAGGCTTAAAGAGTTATGGTGAATGGGCTCAGAAAAAGTTTGAGAAAGATATGGATGAACTTGAGAGTATGGAATAGCTTGTTAGCTTTTTATCCATCTTGGTAAAATGTGTTATAATAGTACTAATTTATGAGAAAAGAAGAAACATTTTCATCTTTTTACAAATAAGGAAGAAGGACAGTATATGTACCAAGATGACAGTTTAACATTGCACACAGATTTGTATCAGATTAACATGATGCAGGTTTACTTCAACCAAGGAATTCATAACAAGAAAGCAGTTTTTGAAGTTTATTTCCGCCAACAACCTTTTAAAAACGGCTACGCTGTTTTTGCAGGTTTGGAACGAATTGTGAACTACTTAGAAAACCTGCGCTTTTCTGATAGTGATATTGCTTATTTAGAGTCACTGGGTTATCATGGAGAATTTTTGGAATATCTGCGTAATCTCAAGCTAGAGTTGACCGTACGTTCTGCTCAGGAAGGAGACTTGGTATTTGCCAATGAACCGATTGTTCAAGTAGAAGGACCTTTGGCGCAGTGTCAATTGGTTGAAACAGCTCTCTTGAATATCGTTAACTTTCAAACCTTGATTGCGACTAAGGCAGCTCGTATTCGTTCAGTCATCGAAGATGAGCCTTTGATGGAGTTCGGTACACGTCGTGCGCAAGAAATGGATGCGGCTATCTGGGGAACTCGTGCCGCTGTCATTGGTGGCGCTGATGGAACTAGTAATGTGCGTGCAGGTAAGCTCTTCGGTATTCCTGTACTAGGTACTCACGCCCATGCTTTGGTTCAAGTCTATGGGAATGACTATCAGGCTTTTAAGGCTTATGCCTCAACTCACAAAAACTGTGTCTTCCTAGTGGATACCTACGATACTCTTCGTATCGGTGTTCCAGCAGCGATTCAGGTTGCGCGTGAACTTGGTGACAAGATTAATTTCCTTGGTGTCCGGATTGACTCTGGAGACATTGCTTATATTTCTAAAAAAGTTCGTCAGCAACTGGACGAAGCAGGATTTACGGATGCTAAGATCTATGCATCCAATGATCTTGATGAAAATACCATCCTTAACCTCAAGATGCAAAAAGCTAAGATAGACGTCTGGGGGGTAGGTACTAAACTCATCACTGCTTATGACCAACCAGCACTTGGAGCAGTTTACAAGGTTGTTGCCATCGAAGATGAGAACGGTCATATGCGCAATACCATCAAGCTTTCAAACAATGCAGAGAAAGTTTCAACGCCTGGTAAGAAACAAGTTTGGCGTATCACCAGTCGTGAAAAAGGCAAGTCAGAAGGTGACTACATTACCTATGATGGTGTCGATGTTGCTAGCATGACTGAAATCAAAATGTTCCATCCAACCTATACTTATATCAAGAAAACTGTTCGTAATTTTGATGCTGTTCCTCTCTTGGTAGACATTTTCAAGGAAGGTAAGCTAGTCTATGATTTACCAAGTTTACCTGAAATTCAAGCCTATGCTCGTAAGGAATTTGACAAGCTCTGGGACGAATACAAACGCGTTCTTAACCCACAACATTACCCTGTCGACTTGGCTCGTGATGTATGGCAAGATAAGATGGACTTGATTGATAAGATGCGTAAGGAAGCTCTAGGTGAAGGAGAAGAAGAATGAGTTTGCAAGAGACCATTATCCAAGAACTGGGGGTTAAACCAGTGATTGATGCCCAGGAAGAAATCCGTCGTTCGATTGACTTTTTGAAAAGATACTTGAAAAAACATCCTTTTTTAAAGACATTTGTCTTAGGAATTTCTGGGGGACAGGACTCGACCTTGGCAGGGCGCTTGGCACAATTAGCCATGGAAGAAATGCGATCAGAAACAGGTGATGACAGCTATAAATTTATCGCTGTTCGTTTGCCTTATGGAGTGCAAGCAGATGAAGCAGATGCCCAAAAAGCCCTAGCTTTTATCCAGCCAGATGTGAGCTTGGTCGTTAATATCAAGGAATCTGCTGATGCTATGACGGCAGCAGTGGAAGCAACAGGAAGTTCTGTTTCAGATTTTAACAAGGGAAATATCAAGGCTCGTAGTCGTATGATTGCCCAATATGCCCTTGCGGGTGCTCATAGCGGAGCTGTTATCGGGACAGACCATGCTGCGGAAAATATCACAGGTTTCTTTACCAAGTTTGGTGATGGTGGTGCAGATATTCTCCCACTCTATCGCCTCAATAAACGCCAAGGAAAACAACTCTTGAAAGAGCTTGGAGCTGATCCAGCCCTCTATGAAAAAGTTCCAACAGCAGATTTGGAAGAAGAAAAACCAGGCATTGCAGATGAAGTAGCCTTGGGACTCACTTACAATGAAATTGATGATTACCTCGAAGGTAAACAAGTAAGTCCAGAAGCCCAAGCCACCATTGAAAAATGGTGGTACAAAGGCCAACACAAACGCCACTTACCAATCACCGTATTTGATAAGTTTTGGGAGTAAAAACCTCCAGTGGAGGTTTTTACCCTCTCACCTAGAAATAAGAAAGTGAGAGTAAGTCCGGGGGACTTTTTTAGCCCGAGCCTGAAAATAGAAAAGCGAGGAAAGTCCGGGGGACCTTTTTACCTTGAGCCTAGAAATTAGAAAGCAAGAATAACCTCCAGTGGAGGTTTTTACCCCGAATCTAGGAATAGGGAAACGAGGCAGGTCGGTAACTCGAAGAGTTCGATTTTCCTTGTCTCACCCCCGCAACGATGACTAGGCTTGAAAAAACTTGCTAAAGTGCATTTCAAGCCAGACAGCGACTGTGTCATGAAATTAGAGGAAACTGTTGTTTTCTCAATGTTTATGAGTGTAGTGTTTTTACCCCGAGCCTAGAAATAAGAAAGCTAAGAAGGTCCAGTGGACCTTTTTAGCTTGAACATTCAAATAGAAAGAGAGTTACCATTATGAAAGCACTAGGGACACAAACTATTAAGACAGAACGTTTGATACTGAGGAGATTTGTGGAAGGTGATGCTCAAGCCATGTTTGATAATTGGGCTTCACGCTCAGAAAATCTGACTTATGTGACTTGGAATCCACACCTGAATGTTGAACAGACTCAAAATTCTATTGGCAATTGGGTAAAATCCTATGACGATCCAAATTACTACAAATGGGCCATTTGTCTCAAAGAAAATCCAGACTATGTCATTGGAGATATTAGTCTGGTCAGTGTGGATGAAGAAAACTCTAGCTGTGAAGTCGGATATATCTTAGGGATGGACTACTGGGGACGAGGACTCATGACAGAAGCCTTGAAGGCTGTTTTATCATACTGTCTAGATGAGATTGGATTTGAAGAGGTTGATGCTTGCTATGCAAGTTTAAATCCCGCCTCTGGTCGTGTGATGGAAAAGGCGGGTATGACTTTTTGGAAGACAATTCCAAATGCAGTTGAACGAAAAGGTTATATCGCTGATAAAATTTATTATCAAATCAAAAAATAAGATGGAAAAGAATAACTTTTCCATCTTATTTTTTGTAATATACTTTTTAATCAAAATAAAGCAAGTCTTTGCTGGTACTTGTAAAGAGGTCGAAGCCATCCTTCGTAACAACACCGCAGTCCTCGATGCGGACACCGACTTTACCAGGGATGTAGATACCAGGCTCAACTGAGAAGCACATGCCTTCTTCGATAACCATGTCATTTCCTTCCATGATGGATGGGAATTCGTGGACGTCCATACCAATACCGTGACCGAGACGGTGGTTGAAGTACTCACCGTAGCCAGCTTTTTCGATCACCTCACGAGCCGCACGGTCAACCTCATGAGCTGTTACACCAGGTTTGATAAAGTCAAGGGCAGCTTGTTGAGCTTCTAGAGTCAAGTTGTAAATATCTTTTTTAAATTGGTCGGGTTTACCAACAGCGACTGTACGAGTCATATCTGATGCATAACCATTTACCATAACACCAAGGTCAAATAGGAGAAGGGCATTGTTCTCAACCTTGTTTGCTCCAGGAATACCATGTGGGTTTGCAGCGTTATCACCAGTCAAGACCATGGTATCAAAGCTCATTTCATAGCCTTCACGTTTCATAGCGAAGTCGATTTGCGCAATGATATCTGTTTCCGTATTATCAAGAGAGATATTGTCAAAACCAACTTTGACAGACTTGTCGGCGTAAACACCTGCAACCATCATCTTTTGCACTTCGTCAGCTGATTTGATCAAGCGCATACGTTGGATCAATGGAGTTAAGTTTTCAAATTCAGCAGTTTCAAAGACAGATCTTAAACCGTGGTATTTAGTCAAGATGAGATTATCAAACTCAACTGCTACACGTTTGAAATCAAGCTGTGGCAAAGCATTTTGGATTTTCTTCCAAGGATTTTCAGAGTCCACATAACCAACAACTGGGAAAGAGACAGTGCTTGTTGCACGCTCAACCTCAAGGGCTGGAACAAAGAGAAGTGGTTCATGGTCTGCAAGGACAAAGAGGAACATTTGGCGTTCGTGGGGATCACTGTAAAAGCCAGTGAGGTAATTAATTGTGACGGGGTCAGATACGACAGCGACGTCTAGCTTTTCTGATTCAAGATAAGTTAAGATTTGTTGTAATTTAGACATATGCTACCTTCTTTCTACCCCTCTATTTTTGCAAAAATTAGGAGAAAATGCAAGGGAGAAGGGGAAAAGAACCTAAAAAAATTCCAACAGCTAATAGCATATTGGAATTTAAATATTAGTCGAATTCTGCCTTGCTCTTAACATCGCTATATTCTTCAGCGATTTCTTGGCTGAGAATTTCCTCGTAAGTTAGTAGAACAATGTCCTGACCATATTTTTTCTTAAGAGCAGTAGTGACCAAGCGATAGGCTAAGTTTGCATTACGAGATAAGATAGGCCCGTGGAAATAAGAACCGAAAACATTTTTATAGTGAACACCTTCACCGACCTTTTCTTCGTTGTTTCCATTTCCGTAAACAACCTGCCCCAATGGTTTTTGGTCATCTGAGAGGAAGGTGCGGCCTTGGTGATTTTCAAAACCATAGTAGGTTTCATCGAATTCTTCGTTATGAATTTTAATGTCACCAATGAATCGGTTATTGGTTTGGTTGAGTGTGTAATGTCCCATGACACCCAAGCCTTCAATGCGTCTTCCAGAAGCTTCAATATAATACTGACCCAATAGTTGGAAACCACCGCAGATAGCAAGGACAACACCGTCATTTTGGATAAAGTTATCGATACTTTCTTTTTTAGCAGGCAAATCACCAGCAATGATACTTTGTTCAAAGTCTTGGCCACCACCGAAAAAGGCAATATCGTAGTGATGTTCATCGAAATCATCATGAAGCGAAACGATATCAATTGTTACATGTGCACCCAGCTTTTCAGCGACGTACTTGAGCATGAGGATGTTTCCATTATCTCCGTAGGTGTTCATGAGATTCCCATAGAGGTGGGCGATATTTAGTTGGTAAGGATAATTGCCGTCTTTTGAGGAAAGTGAAGTATAAACCATTAGTTCATCTCCTTTCTAACAAGCTGACGATTGGCTAGTAATTCTCGGAATTCTAGCATAGCCGTATAAGTCGCAAGGATATAGGCATGCTTGCAGTCTTGAGCTTCGATTGTTTTGAGAACTTGTTCCAGGCTACTTGTTTCAGTGATCTTGTCAGCTGGGTAGCCAGTAACACGTAGACGACGAGCAATTTCAGAATGACGAACTCCACCTGCATTGATTTCAGGAATGTCCATATCCGTAATTTGCTCAAAGTCAGCATCCCAAATCCAGCTGGTATCAATCCCGTCCGCATAATTGGCATTGAGGAGAACAGATAGACTAAATGGGTAAGGAGCTAGCTTGATCATTTCGATGGCCTGGGTAGCACCAACAGGATTTTTAATAAGAACCAGTGTGCATTCCTTGTCACCGATATGGAAGGTTTCTTGTCGTCCAAAGACAGCACGACTCTTATCAAATCCTTGTTTAATCAGTTGAGAATCAGCGCCTAGGTAACGGGCGATAGCAACTGCAGCCAGAGCATTGTAGATGTTGTAGAGACCACCGATTTGAATACCATATTCCTGACCGTCAATAACAAAACGAGAACGATTGTTAGTCAACTCAACCAATTCTGTCAGACGGTAATCCAAGTTAGGACGCTTACAGCCACAATTTTCACAGATATAAGCACCCAAGTTAGCATAGGTATTAAGCTCATATTTAAGAATACTTTGACAGTCAGGACAGAGGATGCCTTCAGTATTGTAGTGAGTAAGCTTTGCTGGACCTTTTTCCAAGTCAAAACCAAAATACTGAACAGGATTTGAGATTGCAGGTTTGTAGAAAAGCGGACTATCACCGTTCAGCAAAACAGTAGCAGTAGGAACTTTTCGAATAGCGTCCAAAATCATGTTATAGGTCGTATAGATCTCACCGTAGCGGTCCATTTGATCGCGGAAGATATTGGTGATGACGAATAGACTAGGCTGGATGTAGTCACAGATATGAGAGAGACTAGCTTCGTCGATTTCAAGTACTGCAATATTTTTTCCAGTTTTTGAAGATTTTGCAGCCAAGAAAGTCGTTGTAATCCCTGTGATCATGTTAGCACCGCTAGGATTGGTTAAAACTTGACCGTAAATTTCCTTTAGGATACCGACAGTGAGAGCGGTCGTCAAGGTTTTTCCATTGGTTCCAGTGACCACAACAATCTCGTAGTTCTTAGCTAAATTCTGTAAAATATCTTTATCAAATTGAAGGGCAAGTTTTCCAGGTAGTGTACTTCCACGTCCAATACGACTCAAGATAAAGTGAGAAGAACGCCCAGCTAGAAGGCCCAAAGTTGTTTTTAATTTCATGTTTCTATTATATCATAAAAGCTAGAAAAGATAGATTTGAGATTTCAGTGAAGAAAAAAACAGCCCGACGAGGGCTGCTTTCTAAAATTATACTCAATGAAAATCAAAGAGCAAACTAGGAAGCTAGCCGTAGGTAGTACTTGAGTACGGCAAGGTGAAGCTGACGTGGTTTGAATTTGATTTTCGAAGAGTATTA
>NZ_JUOS01000074.1 GCF_001075875.1 Streptococcus oralis | reverse complement strand
GTTGCTTTTGGAATAGCAGACTGTTTTTCTTTCACAAAATCACAACCTTTCTAAATACTATTTTATAGAAAGATTGTGAAAAAATCAACAAAAACAAGAAAAAACTAAGAAAATCTTAGTTTATCTTTGTAAAATCATAGTGATATAGAAAATGATAGAGATTTCCTAGAAGTCCTTGATAGATTTCTTCTCCCTTATAGGTAAGAGAAGTAATGACGGTCGTATCTGGAAGAGTCACACATCCTGAAAGTGACAGCATGAGTGCTTCGTAATCTTCGTATTCTAAGACACGTTCGACTTGATAGGTGTCCTTGTAAGTTAATCGAAACATAGGCCACCTATCTTTCACTTTTAGTGAAGACACCACGCTCAACAAGACTGTCCATCAAGAAGTAGAATTTCTCTTGGTGGATATGAGTTTCTTCTGACTTAAAGATATCAACCAAACGTAGACCAAATTTATCAGTGATGTTGATTTTTGCACCAGTTAAGTCTTTGTTGATGATAATCTTAAGTTGGAAACCTTCCCCACTATTTGGAACCTTCTCAAGAAGGCGTGTTAGTTCATAGTTACCAACCTTTGTTTCAAAAAAAGTGTTATCTTTTAGAGTAAACTTTTTGATAGTTGGACTGATTGTGTAATCGTAACGGCAATTTTTGAGACTAATAGTTTTTTCGAATGCCATTGAGTTATCCTCCAATGATTTCTTTTAGAGTTTGTGCGAGGGTGATCATTTCTTGCTCTGTGTTTTGAGGTGAAATGCTGACGCGAACGGATTCGTGTAAGCGAGGAGAGTCTTCTCCGTAGAAAGCCTGAAGAACATGACTAACCTGAACGACACCTGCAGTACAAGCAGAACCAGTTGAAATAGAAATCCCTTCAAGATCCAGACGAAGGAGTAGTAGATCATTTCGTTGACCTGGAAATCCGATATTAAGGACATAAGGTAGCTGGTCTTTTCCTTGATTGAGGTAATAGTCTGTCTCAGCCATTTCCTTTAAGAAGGTGTCTTTTAGTTGTTGAACCTTTTCAAAGTTTTGTGCTTGGTTTTCAAGATCATCCTTTAGAGCTGCTACCATTCCTACAATGGCAGGAAGATTTTCTGTTCCTGCTCTTTTTTTCTGCTCTTGATCACCACCATGAAGGTAGGAATCAAAATCTGTAGATGCAGCATAGAGAAAACCAACTCCTTTTGGACCATAAAATTTATGGGCAGAAGCGCTGAGAAAATCAATTCCCAATTTTTCGGGAAGAATTGGGAATTTACCAATTGCCTGAACTGCATCGACATGATAGACGGCTGGATGATTTTTTAGAACCTCACCAATTTCAGCAATAGGTAATAGTGTACCAGTTTCATTGTTGGCAAACATAGTAGAAACAAGAATGGTATCTTCACGCAGTGCATTTTTGACTTGGTCTGCAGTGATTTCTTGATGTTCAGGCTGTAAAATAGTCACTTCAAAACCGAAATTTTCAACCAAGTATTTGATGGGTTCTAGAACAGCATGGTGCTCAATCGCAGTAGTGATAATGTGCTTTCCACGATTTTGATGGCGAAGGCAGTAGCCGATGATAGCAGTATTATTGCTTTCAGTACCACTAGTGGTAAAGAATATATGTTGTGGCTTTGTTCCTAGTAAACTTGCTAGTTCTTGACGAGCTTCTCGTAAAAGTTTACCTGCTTGGCGCCCATGTCCATGAATACTAGAAGGGTTGCCATAAGTTTCTTGCATGACTTGAGTCATTGCTGAGATAGCTACTGAAGACATCGGAGTCGTTGCAGCATTATCCAAATAAATATTATCCAAATAAATCAAAAACTCACCTAATTTCTATTTAAATAGTGGACTAACTGGTTTTCTTTCATGAATACGAACCATGGCATCACCAATCAATTCGCTAGCAGTGATGTATTGTACGTTTTTAGGTTTTCTACTTTCTGTCACAACAGAATCTGTAACCAAGATCTCCTTGATATTTGTTGCATCTAATAACTCTGCAGCTCCATTAACGAATAGTCCATGACTTGAAACCGCATAGATTTCAGTTGCGCCGTCACGTTCTAAGATTTTAGCAGCTTCAGAGAAGGTACGGCCAGTGTTCAGAATGTCATCGATCAAGATTGCCTTTTTACCTTCGACATCTCCGATAATATAACCTTGACTGCGTTCAGAATCATCTTGCGCATAATCAATGATAGCAATCGGAGCATCTAGGTATTCTGCAAGACTACGCGCACGTTTTACACCAGAGTTTTTAGGACTGACAACAACCACATCTGAACCAGTCAAACCTTTATCGCAGTAGTGTTTGGCAAAAAGCGGGATTGTGTAGAGGTTATCTACAGGAATGTCAAAGAATCCTTGAACCTGAACGGCATGGAGGTCAAGAGTCAATACACGACTAACTCCAGCTTTCACCAACATATTTGCAACCAGTTTTGCAGTAAGTGGTTCGCGTGAAGAAGCGATACGATCTTGGCGAGCGTAGCCGAAGTATGGAAGTACAACGTTAATAGTATTAGCACTAGCGCGAACACAAGCATCAACCATAATCAAGAGTTCCATCAAGTGGTTATTTACTGGATAACTAGTTGATTGGATGATATAAACATCATATCCACGAACACTTTCTTCGATGTTAACTTGGATTTCACCATCTGAAAATTGGCGTGAAGATACTTTTCCAAGTGGAACACCTGCAGCATCTGCGATTCTTTGAGCAATTTCCTGGTTGGAAGATAGTGCGAAAAGTTTCATGTTTTTTGTATCTGACATCGATAAACCGTCCTCTTTAAACTAAGTGAACCGCTGTAGTGAAACACTTTTAGTGATAAATGCTCTCTACAACAGATTCTATTATTTTTCATCCCTTTTATTTTATCAAAAAAAGAAGATTATTTCAGTATTTTTTCATATTTTCTATAAAACGAACCAATTTTGAAGGAGCTTTTTTGTAATGGATTTCATTGGCTTGTAAAAATTCTTGGAAATCAAGACTACCTTGCTTACCATCTTCTACTTCTAATTCAAGCTCATAGTCAACAATATCAAAGTATTGGCTTTGATCAAGAGCCATGAGGCCGATAGGAGTTTGCTTTTCGTAGCGAACAGTAGTTAGGCAACCTAAAACTACCCAGCCACTGGTTGAAAGTCCACGGCTAGTCAATTCGTCAAGAATCATTCCTTGTGGAAGTTTACATTCTTTAAGACAATGGTTTGCTTCCTCAAGACTGAGATCTTGATTGTACTCCATATTTCCAACTTTTTGTGGGATTTTTATGGTCAATTCAGCACTATTTTCAAAAGTACGAATGCGCATAGCGATTTTATGTTGGCGAAGGTAAAAATCAGGCGTGTCTAGGTAGTAATTTCTTTGTGTAATAGGTGTGACTCCTGAAAAGTGCTCCTGCAATCTTTGATATTCAACCTTGTTTAGAAGTGTTTTCATTTCAATTTCTAAATGTTTCATTTTTTTTACTTTTTCCTTATCTTTGAAAGCGATTGTATGGTATAATAAGCATTGTATTTATTGTATAAGATTTTTCCTCGAAAATCAAAAACTAGATAAATCGAAGTTTATAGAGGATTGGATAAAAAAGATATATGATTACAGAATGGGAAGAATTTTTAGATCCTTACATTCAGGCTGTTGGAGAGCTGAAGATAAAACTCCGAGGTATTCGAAAACAATACCGCAAACAAAATAAACATTCTCCAATTGAGTTTGTAACTGGTCGAGTCAAACCGATTGAAAGTATTAAAGAAAAAATGGCTCGTCGAGGAATTGGGTATGATACGCTGGAACAGGACTTGCAAGATATTGCAGGTTTACGTGTCATGGTTCAATTTGTAGATGACGTGAGCGAAGTTGTTGCTATTCTTCGTAAGAGGCAAGACATGAGAGTTGTCCAAGAACGTGACTACATCACTCATCGAAAGGCTTCAGGCTACCGTTCATACCATTTGATTATTGAGTATACTGTTGACACAATCAATGGGGCAAGAACGATTTTAGTGGAGATTCAGATTCGTACCTTGGCGATGAATTTCTGGGCTACCATCGAGCATTCTCTCAATTATAAATATCAAGGCGATTTTCCAGAAGAAATTAAGAAACGTTTGGAAATTACAGCAAGGATATCCCACCAATTGGATGAAGAAATGAGCAAAATTCGTGATGATATCCAAGAAGCACAGGCACTCTTTGATCCACTGCATAGAAAGTTAAATGACGGGGTAGGTAATAGTGACGATACCGATGAAGAATACAGGTAAACGAATTGATCTAATTGCTAACCGCAAACCTCAAAGTCAAAGAGTCTTATACGAATTAAGAGATCGACTTAAGAAAAATAACTTTATATTAAACGACAAAAATCCAGATATTGTGATTTCAATTGGTGGAGATGGTATGCTCTTGTCTGCCTTTCACAAGTATGAAGACCAGCTGGATAAGGTTCGATTTGTGGGAGTTCACACAGGTCATTTAGGCTTTTATACGGACTATCGTGATTTCGAACTGGATCAATTGGTTACTAATTTACAGTTGGATACTGGAGCTCGAGTATCATATCCGATTTTAAATGTAAAGATTTTTCTGGAAAATGGTGAAGTGAAGATTTTCCGTGCCTTGAACGAAGCTAGTATTCGTAGAACTGATCGAACCATGGTAGTAGATGTTGTTATCAATCATGTACCGTTTGAACGCTTCCGAGGGGATGGTTTGACCATCTCAACTCCGACTGGAAGTACAGCCTATAATAAATCTCTTGGTGGTGCTGTTTTACATCCTACCATTGAGGCCCTTCAATTGACAGAAATTGCGAGTCTCAATAATCGTGTCTTCAGAACTTTAGGTTCTTCTATCATTGTGCCTAAAAAGGATAAGATAGAATTGATACCAACTCGTAATGACTATCATACGATCTCGGTTGATAATAGTATTTATTCTTATCGTAATATTGAAAGAATAGAATACCAAATAGATCATCACAAGATCCACTTTGTCGCGACTCCAAGACATACCAGTTTTTGGAATCGTGTCAAGGATGCCTTTATTGGTGAGGTGGATGAATGAGGTTTGAATTTATTGCTGACGAACATGTCAAGGTAAAGACCTTTTTAAAAAAACACGAAGTCTCGAAAGGTTTACTTGCCAAAATCAAGTTTCGAGGTGGGGATATTCGCGTAAACGGTCATCCACAAAATGCAACCTATCTCTTAGATATTGGGGATGTGGTTGTCATCGACATTCCTCCTGAGGAAGGTTTTGAGACACTGGAAGCAATTGATTATCCACTGGATATTCTGTTTGAAGATGATCATTTCTTAATCCTAAACAAACCCTTTGGTGTGGCCTCGATTCCTAGTGTCAATCATTCCAATACCATCGCTAATTTTATCAAGGGCTACTATGTGAAACAGAACTATGAAAATCAGCAGGTTCACATTGTAACCAGACTAGATCGCGATACTTCGGGTCTCATGCTTTTTGCTAAACATGGTTATGCTCATGCTAGACTAGACAAGCAGTTGCAAAAGAAAGCCATTGAAAAGCGCTATTTTGCACTCGTTAAAGGAGATGGGGTTCTGGAACCTCAAGGTGAAATTATTGCCCCGATTGCCCGTGATGAAGATTCAATCATCACTAGACGAGTGGCAAAAGGTGGTAAGTATGCCCATACTTCCTATCGAATAGTGCAGTCTTATGGCAATATTCATCTAGTTGATATTCGACTACATACGGGAAGGACACACCAGATTCGTGTTCATTTCTCCCATATCGGTTTCCCTTTGTTTGGCGATGACCTCTATGGTGGTAGTCTTGAACATGGCATAGAGCGCCAAGCTCTGCATTGCCATTACTTATCGTTTTATCATCCTTTTCTTGAAGAGCAGTTGGAGATGGAAAGTCCACTGCCGGATGATTTTAACACTCTTATAACTCAGTTATCAAATAATAATTTATCTTAAAAGGAGTCAAAACTCATGGAAATTTTTGAAAGTTTAAAAGCCAACCTAGTTGGTAAAAATGCACGTATTGTCTTGCCAGAAGGTGAAGAACCACGTATCCTTCAAGCTACAAAACGCATCGTAAAAGAAACAGAAGTTATCCCTGTCCTACTAGGAAATCCTGATAAAATTAAAATCTATCTTGAAATCGAAGGAATCATGGATGGTTATGAAGTCATCGACCCAGCCCACTACCCTCAATTTGAAGACATGGTAGCATCACTTGTAGAACGTCGTAAAGGGAAAATGACTGAAGAAGAGGCTCACGAAATCTTGGTTAAAGACGTGAACTATTTTGGTGTCATGTTGGTATACATGGGCTTGGTAGATGGAATGGTTTCAGGAGCTATTCACTCTACTGCGGCAACTGTTCGTCCAGCCCTTCAAATCATTAAAACACGTCCAAATGTTAGTCGTACTTCAGGTGCCTTCCTTATGGTTCGTGGCACTGAGCGTTACCTATTTGGTGACTGTGCCATCAATATCAATCCTGATGCTGAAGCTTTGGCAGAAATTGCGATTAACTCTGCTATCACAGCTAAGATGTTCGGTATCGAACCAAAAATTGCGATGCTAAGCTATTCAACTAAAGGTTCTGGTTTTGGTGAAAACGTAGATAAAGTTGTTGAAGCAACTAAGATTGCTCATGATCTTCGTCCTGATCTTGAAATTGATGGGGAATTGCAATTTGATGCTGCCTTCGTTCCAGAAACAGCTGCTCTTAAAGCACCAGGAAGCAAGGTTGCTGGACAAGCAAATGTCTTTATCTTCCCAGGTATTGAAGCAGGGAATATTGGGTACAAGATGGCAGAACGTCTCGGTGGATTTGCAGCGGTTGGTCCAGTATTGCAAGGTTTGAACAAACCAGTTAATGACCTTTCTCGTGGATGTAATTCAGACGACGTCTTCAAACTTACTCTTATCACAGCAGCCCAAGCTGTACACCAATAAAATAAAAGATAGCTCCTTTTCTGTTAAAGGAGCTTTTCAAGTAGGAAGAATTCAAACTGGTTATTAAAAGGTGATAGGAATATCGGCTTTTGTTAATACTCGGTGAAGTTTATAGATCAAACCTATAGATACCCAAAGACCTAGTTGGAACCATAGTCAATACTGCCAGTTCTATAGAAATTAGCTCCTGCAATCTTTTGAATGACTATTTATTTTTTTACTCACTTAATGTTCAGAAAGGAGCATTTAGATTTGAAATATAAGTATTTACTCTTCGACCTCGACCACACCTTACTTGATTTTGATGCTGCAGAAGACATTGCCTTATCGCAACTCCTAAAAGAAGAAGGAGTAGTGGATATCCAAGCTTACAAAGATTATTATGTACCAATGAACAAGGCTCTTTGGAAGGATTTGGAACAGAAAAAAATTACAAAGGCTGAGTTAATTAACACACGTTTTGCAAAATTGTTTGCTCACTTTGGCATTGAAAAAGATGGGGCTTACTTAGCAGAGCGCTACCAGTTTTTCCTATCAAAACAGGGACAGACTTTCCCAGGTGTGAAAGATTTATTAAAAAATTTGATAAAACAAGGCTATGAGCTCTATGCTGCGACAAATGGAATTACCCTTATTCAAACAGGTCGTTTGGAACAATCTGGTATTGCGCCATTTTTCAAGGAAATCTTCATTTCAGAGAAACTCCATACCCAAAAACCAGATGCTGAATTTTATGAAAAAATTGGAGCACGTATCCCTAATTTTGATAAAAATCAGACCCTTATGATTGGTGATTCTTTGTCAGCTGATATTCAAGGTGGAAATAATGCTGGCATCGATACCATCTGGTACAATCCTCATCATCTGGAAAATAAGAGCTTAGCCCAGCCAACTTATGAAGTCGACTCTTATCAGGCTCTGCTTGATTGCTTGGGGCTCCTTTAACAATCACAAAATATAAAAAATTCTAGAAAACCTGGAGCATGGAGTGCAAGAAATTTAGGTATTTTTTGAAAACGTTTTATTTTTTTGATATAATAAATCATGCTAGGATATAATGACAAGAATATTGTGATTGTCATCTACCGTTAAGTTGTATCTGGATATCAAATTGGTAGTACAGTTAATCAAGCAGGTATTGAAAAAGAAGCATCTAAACTAGTCAATAAATTATCTATTCATCTGTTTGAACGTCTTAAATTGGTATAAAAAGCTATATAGGGGCAAATCAGTATGATATTGAAAAGTAATAAAAGAACCATAAATTTCATGTTGATGTTAATAAGTGCTTGTTGCTGCCTTATTTTTCTAAGTGCCTGTCAGTCAAATAAGGTAAATTCGGTAGATGATTATAAAATGGCTATCTGGGATAGCGATAAAATAGCTGTCTTTGATGATTATGATTTAAATGAGTTCAAGGATAATATATCTAGAAAAGAAAAATATATCTATTGGGCAGAAAGTTTTTCGGAAGCAGGATCCTACTCAACTGCAAAAACAAAAGATACCTCAGGCCTAAAAAGATATGTATCTAGAATTAATAAGGAAAATTTAAGTGAAACGTTTAAATTAGCAGAGGGAAATGATGCATACGCATCTATAACAGATGGGGATTATTTATATGCAACTGCTGTCTTTACAGATAGAATTGAATTTTATAAATATGATAATAATTTAGAGGTTGTCACTAATGTTACCGTGAAAAATGATGGTCAGCTAAATGCCAGTCAACAGTTTGTTATTGTAGATAATTATTTATACTTACTTGTAACCACATTGGATTTATCTACTCAAATTACTAATGTAGAAATTTGGAAAATGGATAAAGAGTTTAACATCGTAGAAAAATATAATCTTGACGAAACATCAGCATATATGAGAATGGTTAATGTAGATGATGTCTTGTATATTGTGGAAGCACTTAGTGGGCATAATTCTGATGGGGAATATAAGTCAGGAAATAAATTATTGGTTTTTGATTTAAAAAGTCAGAGTAAGAATTATATCGATATTCCTGAAAAGTATCCAACAAATATTCACTATGATGCTAAAAATAACCAATTGATTATAGAGAATGAGGGATTATATAATGGCGAATTTTCCTTTACTACAGTCAATCTAGATAATTTAGAAAAAGATATTATTCATGTGGAAGGCTTTAGTACAGAGCAATATATTGCACCATATTTTACATTTAAAGACAACATCTATTATTTTTTATTTAATGATTCTCTGGTTAAATATGATATTGTTGATAAGAAACAAACAGTTATCAGTTTAGAAAATTATAAGATAAAAGATGCACATTATTTGATTGTTAAATAGTTTATTTATTGGGTGAAAGTCAAATAATAGAAATTTAATCTTTTAGATGTGCTTAAGTATAGTTATAGTAATCTCTCCTTATCTCTGGCTAAGGGGAGATTTAATCTAGTTTGTTGTCAGCATAACTTTACAAAATATTTAGAACTGTTTAAAAGTAGATAGGAGTCTCGAAATTATGGGAACATGGGATGCAACGATTTTTGGAAATGACACCTCCTTAGATATTAAAGAAGAATTCTTCGAGAGATACAATCAAGGAGAAGATGCAAATACAATTAAAAATGACTTGACGTCGGATTTATACGATGACGATATGTATGATGTCTTGTTCGCCTTAGCACACTGTTTATGGGAAGTTGGGCAATTAGATGACGAATTCTTGCTTGAAATTAAAGAAATCATTCTCAACAAAGAGGATTTAGAACTTGCCCAAGAATTGGGTGCAGATAGTGAATTTTTAGAACAAAGAAGTGAAAATCTAGAAAAGTTTTTAGAAAAAATTAGTGTAAAAAAAGAAAATCCCAAAAAGAGAATTGCTCCGCCTGTTCCTGTAGAAAGCAAATATAGGAACGGTGCTGTGATCGTCTTTCAGTATGAAGATGGCATGTACGGTGCTTTGATAGCAGTAGATGGAGCTTTCTTTGATAAGGAAACCTATTATGCTTATCTGCAGACTGATATTAAAATGCCCAGAAAACCCACTATGGAAGATGTGCGATCAGCACGAATTCTCGATCCAAGTTTTCATAGTGCAGAATACAATTCATTTCGTGACTCTAAGTATTACTACTCTTTTGTAAATTGTATTTCAGGTTATTTAAAAAGTACAGCCACTAAAAAATTTGAAAAATACAATGATAGTGTTTTTGAAATTATAGGCTATCTTTCAGATTGGGGGAGTTGCTGTAGCGCGGCTTCTAGAGGATTTGATTACTATAAACAAAAATCAAGTGATGATTTTAAGATAAGCGTTGTAAAGGAATTGAATAAAAGATTTGATGAAAAACTTAATACTCGAACAAAATTGATTATTAATGAAATCGACAAAGAATTTATCCTTTCTAATACGAGAAAAGGTGTTGAATAAAGGCTCTTTAGTATAAATTCTGTATAAAACTTCTCAAATCTCAATAGATACTTTTAAAAGTGGTTTAGATAGCCACTTTTTGCTATAATAGAGGCAGTATTAACGAAGGAGTAGTAAATGATGTCTAGGCCAACTCTTTCTCTTTATGAACCGTTGTATTCACTAAAGGAAGTTGATCAAAATATCTGGATAGTAGACGGTGATTTGATACAAATGGATATGAAGGTCTTCAAACTTCCTTTTCAGACACGTATGACGGTGATTAAGTTAAATGATGGCAAACTTTGGATTCATTCTCCTATTGCGCCAAATGAGAAACTTTTTACTGAACTGGATGCTTTGGGCAAAGTCGCTTACCTGATTTCACCAAATAAGATTCACTACGCCTATATTGCAGATTGGAAACAAAGATATCCTCATGCGCAAGCATTGTCTAGTCCAGGAGTAGAAGAGAGAGCGAAAAGTCAGAAAGTCTGGGTTGTATTTGATGCTCCCTTAACAGATAAGGCTCCTGACTTATGGTCTGATGAGATTGATCAACTCATTTTTAAGGGAAGTTCAGTCATTGAAGAGGTGGTGTTTTTTCATAAATCAACAAAAACACTAATTGTAACAGATCTCATAGAGAACTTTGAACCGGAAAAGATAGCTAGTCCAATCCGAAGAAAATTCTATCGTTTAGCTCGTGTAACATCCCCTGATGGTCAAACTCCTATCGATTATCGGATGACTTTTTTAGGAAGACAAAGGGAAGCAAAGGTTTCCTTTTCCCGTATGTTAAACTGGAAACCGGATAAAATCATACTTGCACATGGTTTATGCTTTTTTAAAAATGGTACGGATGAATTAAGACGTGCTTTTAGATGGATACTATAAAGGAGAGAAAGATGCAACACTCATCTTGGCATGCTTTGATTAAAGAGCAATTACCTGAGGGTTATTTTGGGAAAATCAATCACTTTATGGAGCAGGTTTATGCTCAAGGAACTGTATATCCTCCTAAAGAAAAGGTTTTTCAGGCTCTTATAACAACTCCTCTGGAAGAGGTTAAGGTAGTGATTCTAGGCCAAGATCCCTATCATGGGCCTGGTCAAGCTCAGGGCTTGAGTTTTTCAGTTCCAGATTCTATTCCAGCACCTCCTTCTTTGCAAAATATCTTGAAAGAACTTGCAGATGATATTGGAGTTAAGAATTCACATGATTTGACTACTTGGGCCGAGCAGGGTGTCTTGCTTCTCAATGCTTGCTTGACGGTTCCTGCTGGTCAAGCAAATGGTCATGCTGGGAAGATATGGGAATCTTTTACAGATGCTGTGATCAAGGTTGTCAATAATATTGATAGACCCGTAGTTTTTGTACTTTGGGGTGCTTATGCACGTAAGAAGAAGTCCTTGGTTACAAATCCTCAGCACTTGATTATCGAATCAGCCCACCCGAGTCCTCTTTCTGTTTACAAAGGATTTTGGGGGTCAAAACCATTTTCAAAAGCAAATGCATTCTTAAAAGAAAGTGGACAAGAGCCAATTGATTGGCTTAGATAAGGAGAGAATATGCCTCAGTTAGCGACAATTTGCTACATTGATAACGGAAAAGAACTGCTCATGCTTCATCGCAATAAAAAGCCTAATGATGTCCATGAAGGGAAATGGATCGGTGTAGGTGGAAAGTTAGAACGGGGGGAAACTCCACAAGAATGTGCTGCTCGTGAAATTCTTGAAGAAACTGGTCTAAAAGCAAAACCAGTATTAAAAGGAGTTATCACCTTTCCAGAGTTTACACCAGACCTTGACTGGTACACCTATGTATTTAAAGTAACTGATTTTGAAGGTGAGTTGATTGACTGTAATGAAGGAACCTTAGAATGGGTTCCTTACGATGAGGTTTTAAGTAAGCCGACCTGGGAAGGGGACCATACCTTTGTAGAGTGGCTTTTAGAAGATAAACCATTCTTTTCAGCTAAATTTGTCTATGATGGTAATAAATTATTGGATACCCAAGTGGATTTCTACGAATAAAGGAGTAAAGCGATGTTAGTAATCAAAAACGGCCGTGTAATGGATCCTAAGTCTGGTTTGGATCAAGTCAGTGATATTTTAGTTGAAAATGGAAAAATTGTTAAAATCGCTCCTCGAATCGATGTTGAGGGAGTTCAAGTAATAGATGCTACTGGTCTTGTAGTTGCGCCTGGATTGGTGGATATCCATGTTCATTTCCGTGAACCTGGTCAAACTCATAAAGAAGACATTCATACAGGAGCACTAGCAGCAGCTGCAGGTGGATTTACAACTGTCGTTATGATGGCTAATACTAATCCAACTATCTCAGATGTTGAGACTTTGCAGGAAGTTCTTCAATCTGCGGCAAAAGAAAAGATCAACGTTAAATCTGTAGCAACAATTACCAAGAACTTTAATGGCCAAGATTTGACAGACTTTAAGTCGCTTTTAGAAGCTGGAGCTGTTGGATTTTCTGATGATGGGATTCCACTTGAAAGCAGTAAAGTTGTCAAGGAAGCCATGGAAGAAGCGAAAAAACTAAATACTTTTATTAGTCTTCATGAAGAAGATCCTGGCTTAAATGGTACGCTTGGTTTTAACGAAAATATCGCAAAAGAACATTTCCATATCTGCGGTGCAACAGGAGTTGCAGAGTACGCTATGATTGCTCGTGATGTCATGATTGCCTATGCAACCAAGGCTCATGTTCATATCCAGCATTTGTCTAAAGAAGAAAGTGTCAAAGTTGTTGAGTTTGCTCAAAATATGGGAGCAAATGTAACTGCAGAAGTAGCTCCACAGCATTTTTCTAAGACTGAAACGCTTCTATTGACTAAAGGAAGTAACGCTAAGATGAATCCTCCTCTTCGTTTGGAATCAGACCGTCGCGCCGTCATTGAAGGTTTAAAATCTGGAGTCATTTCTGTCATTGCTACTGACCACGCGCCTCACCATGCTGACGAAAAAAATGTTGAGGATATTACCAAAGCTCCATCAGGTATGACAGGTTTGGAAACTTCTTTGTCACTAGGTTTAACCTATCTGGTGGAAACTGGCGAGTTGAGTTTAATGCAATTGCTAGAAAAAATGACCTATAATCCAGCAAAACTGTATAATTTTGAAGCAGGTTATCTAACTGAAAATAGGCCAGCTGATATTACGATTTTTGATGATAAAGCTGACCGAATCGTTGACACACATTTTGCTTCTAAAGCAGCTAATTCACCATTCATTGGTGAACAATTAAAAGGGCAGGTCAAATTTACTATCTGTAAGGGACAAATCGTTTATCAAGCAGATTAGGAGCTTGAGGATGAATTATTTTCGTAAACTTAGAAATCGTAAACGAAATGCTTGCCATGGAGTATTTTGTCCAGCAGCTAACCGTGCTAAAATTCAGTATGAAACCAAGGAAAAAGCTGATCACGCCGTAGACTATGATAATGGTGGCTTGGTTAGAAGCTATTATTGCGCCTCATGTAATTGCTGGCACACGACATCAAAAACTAGTAATCCACCTTTGAGCTTGAGAAAATACGGCTTAAAGCTTTTTGGCTTGGATGCAAAGGAGCAGAAAGAGTAGGTATGCATTCAACAGAAACTATTAAAGACAAAATCATCTTATTTTTAAAAATTTTCTTTCCTATTTTAATTTATCAATTCGCTAATTATTCCGCATCTTTTGTCGATACCACGATGACGGGCCAATATAATACTCTCGATCTAGCGGGTGTTTCAATTGCAACTAGTTTATGGAATCCTTTCTTTACTTTTTTAACTGGAATCGTCTCAGCCTTGGTCCCTATTATTGGTCACCATTTGGGACAAGGAAAAAAGAAAGAAGTTTCTTCGGATTTTTATCAATTTCTTTATTTGGCTTTAGCCTTATCTATCGTACTTTTTGGCTTGGTTTTCTTTTTAGCACCAATTGTGTTACAATTCATGGGACTGGAAGTGGCTGTATCCAGCGTTGCCAAACGTTATCTGTGGCTCTTAGCCATCGGTATTATTCCTCTCTTACTTTTTAGTGTTATTCGTTCGCTACTTGATACACTAGGACTGACAAAATTGTCTATGTATCTCATGCTTCTTTTACTTCCTTTAAATAGTGGATTTAACTATTTACTAATATACGGAGCTTTTGGTTTTCCTGAGTTAGGAGGTGCAGGAGCAGGTCTGGGAACTTCCCTTGCGTACTGGGCTTTGTTGCTGATTTCGGTTTTGGTCTTGTTAAAGCATAAAAAGCTCAAGGAATATCAACTCCAAAGACCTATGCCCCTACAAATCAAAAAAATCAAGGAAGCTATTTATCTTGGTCTGCCAATTGGTGGAACTGTATTTGCAGAAGTTGCTATTTTTTCAGCTGTTGGCTTGATTATGGCGAAGTTTTCATCATTGATAATAGCTAGTCATCAGTCTGCCATGAACTTTTCATCTCTCATGTACGCCTTTCCAATGAGCATTTCAACAGCGATGGCTATTGTTGTTTCTTATGAAGTTGGTGCTAAACGTCTAGAGGATGCTAAACAGTATATCCATATTGGTCGTTTAACAGCTATGGTGTTTGCTGTTTTAACACTTAGTTTTCTATACATCTATCGTGAAAATGTAGCCAGACTATATGGTCAAGATCCAGAATTTATCCAACTAACAGCTTCTTTTATGACCTATAGCTTATTTTTCCAGTTAGCTGATACATTTGCGGCACCTTTACAAGGTATTTTAAGAGGTTACAAGGATACGATTGTTCCTTTTTGTCTTGGTCTTCTCGGATACTGGGGTGTTGGGATTCCGCTTGGCTTATATCTTGATTATTCGACTAGTTTAGGTGCGTATTCCTATTGGATTGCTCTTATCATTAGTTTAATGGTAAGTGGAATTCTTTATCAATGGCGTTTACAAGTTATTATGAAAAGATTCAAATAATTTGTTGAAAAACGATGAAAAAAAGCTTGTGAAATTTGTATTTTATATAAAGAAAAGTCTTGATTTTACTGACTTTTCTTTTTTTATATTGTGAAAAATTGCAAGCATATTTTTTGACACTAATTAACCTATAAAGTAAAATAGAACTATAAGAATTTAAACTTAGAAAGGCAAGATTATGTCAACTTTAGATAAAAATCTTTTGCTTGAGATGTTCCGTAAGATGGAAGAAATTCGTCGAATGGACTTAAAAATTGCTCAATTAGTAAAAAAAGGAAAAGTGCCCGGTATGACGCACTTTTCTGTTGGTGAGGAAGCTGCTAACGTCGGGGCTATGTTAGCTCTAAACGCAGATGATCTGATCACTTCAAATCACCGTGGTCACGGTCAAGCTATTGCTAAAGGTATTGACCTTAATGGCATGATGGCTGAAATCCTAGGTAAGTATACCGGAACTTGTAAAGGTAAAGGTGGATCAATGCACATCGCCGACCTTGATGCAGGTAACCTTGGTGCCAACGGTATTGTAGGTGGTGGTATGGGAATCGCAGTAGGTGCTGCCCTTACTCAACAAATGAAAAACACTGGTAAAATCGTTGTCTGCTTCTTTGGTGACGGTGCAACAAACGAAGGTGTCTTCCACGAAGCGGTGAATATGGCGTCAATCTGGAATCTCCCAGTAATTTTCTACTGTATCAATAATGGTTACGGAATTTCAGCAGATATTAAGAAAATGACCAATGTTCAACATATCCATGAACGTAGCGCAGCTTACGGTATTCCTGGTATGTTTATCGAAGATGGTAACAATGTAATCGATGTCTATGAAGGATTTAAGAAAGCAGTTGACCATGTTCGTTCTGGTAAAGGTCCTGTCTTGATTGAGAGTGTAACCTACCGTTGGCTTGGTCACTCATCTTCAGACCCAGGTAAATATCGTACACGTGAAGAAGTAGAAGAGTGGAAACAAAAAGATCCAATCGAAAATCTTCGCAAGTACCTTGTTGAGAACAAGATTGCAAGTGCAGAGGAACTTGAAGAAATTCAAGCACAAGTTAAGGAAGCAGTGGAAGCATCTGTTAAATTTGCAGAAGAAAGTCCATTCCCTCCACTAGAATCAGCATTTGAAGATATATACGCAGACTAAGGAGAAGTAGAGAAAATATGGAAACTAAATTAATGTCTTTCCGCGATACCATTATCCTTGCAATGTCTGAGGAAATGCGTCGCGACGAAAATGTGCTTTTGATGGGTGAAGATGTCGGAGTTTTCGGTGGAGACTTTGGTACATCTGTAGGTATGCTTGAGGAATTTGGACCAGAACGTGTACGTGACTGTCCTATTTCAGAAGCTGCTATTTCTGGTGCAGCTGCTGGTGCAGCTATGACTGGTCTTCGTCCAATCGTTGATATGACCTTCATGGACTTTTCTGTAATTGCCATGGATGCTATCGTTAACCAAGCAGCAAAAACTCGTTATATGTTTGGTGGAAAAGGTCAAGTACCAATGACAATCCGCTGTGCAGCTGGTAATGGTGTAGGTTCTGCAGCACAACACTCACAATCATTAGAAACATGGTTTACGCATATCCCAGGATTGAAAGTAGTAGCTCCAGGTACACCAGCTGATATGAAGGGACTTCTCAAGTCTTCTATTCGCGATAACAACCCTGTTATCATTCTTGAATACAAATCTGAATTTAACCAAAAAGGTGAAGTTCCTGTTGATCCAGACTATACTATCCCACTTGGTGTCGGAGAAATCAAACGCGAAGGTACTGATGTAACAGTAGTAACATACGGTAAAATGCTTCGTCGTGTCATGCAAGCAGCTGAAGAATTGGCTGAGGAAGGCATTTCAGTAGAAGTAGTAGACCCACGTACTTTGGTTCCACTTGATAAAGACATCATCATTAACTCAGTTAAGAAAACTGGAAAAGTGGTTCTTGTCAATGACGCTCATAAGACAAGTGGATTTATCGGAGAAATCTCAGCTATTATCTCAGAATCAGAAGCATTTGATTATTTAGATGCACCTATTCGCCGTTGTGCAGGTGAAGATGTACCAATGCCTTATGCACAAAATCTAGAAAATGCAATGATTCCGACAGTTGAAAGCATCAAAGATGCCATTCGTAAAACTCACAACAAACAATAATACATAACATAAATTATGTAATATGCATTAGTATTTTATCTTTCGTTTTAAATTGATAAAAAGCGACAAGGAACGAATCGAATCGTTATCATTCGATGAGTGACTTAGTAAGACTACTAGGTTGATCGCTTGATAGCTACAACAGTTGTAACTTGAGATATATTTTGTATCCAAGTTGATTGTATAGTTGCGACAGTTTTTTGACGAATCGATAATATTTGGCAAAAAACTTAGTAAGTCTACTAGGTTGGCCGCTCGATAGCGGCAACCGTAGCAACTTGAGACACGTTCCGTGTCCAAGTTGCTTGTAGAGTTGAACTCGGGCTAAAGTCTGGGTGAAAAAGATAAACTTTCCTAGAAACTAAAGTTTCTTCGTCAAGTTTCCTATTTTCACTGAGACTTTTGACGCCCTTAGTATCTTATAATAGAATAGGAGAGGTCATGGCTGATGATAAGCTAAGAGCGACTCCTGCAGCTAGAAAATTAGCAGATGATTTAGGGATCAATCTCTACGACATTTCTGGCTCAGGCGCAAACGGTCGTGTCCACAAAGAAGACGTGGAAACATTTAAAGACACTAATGTGGTTCGCATTTCACCACTCGCAAAACGAATTGCACTAGAGCATAATATTGCTTGGCAAGAAATTCAAGGAACTGGTCACCGTGGTAAGATTATGAAGAAGGATGTTTTAGCCTTTCTTCCTGAAAATATCGAAAACGATACCATTAAATCACCTGCTCAAATTGAGAAAGTGGAAGAAGTTCCAGATAACGTAACACCTTATGGAGAAATCGAACGTATCCCGATGACTCCTATGCGTAAGGTTATTGCACAACGTATGGTTGAATCATATTTAACTGCACCAACCTTTACGCTTAACTACGATGTAGATATGTCTGAAATGCTTGCCCTTCGTAAGAAAGTTCTTGATCCGATTATGGAAGCAACAGGTAAGAAAATCACTGTTACAGATTTGCTTTCACTTGCGGTTGTTAAGACACTTATGAAACACCCATACATCAATGCTTCATTGACAGAAGATGGTAAGACAATTATCACCCACAACTACGTCAACCTTGCGATGGCTGTTGGTATGGATAATGGTCTTATGACTCCAGTCGTCTACAACGCTGAAAAGATGAGCTTGTCTGAGTTGGTAGTTGCATTCAAAGATGTCATCGGACGTACTTTGGATGGTAAACTAGCTCCTAGCGAATTGCAAAATTCAACCTTCACAATCAGTAACTTGGGGATGTTTGGTGTTCAATCATTTGGTCCTATCATCAATCAACCAAACTCAGCAATTCTCGGGGTTAGCTCAACAGTTGAGAAACCAGTTGTAGTTAATGGTGAAATCGTGATTCGTCCAATTATGAGTCTTGGATTGACAATTGACCACCGTGTCGTAGATGGTATGGCTGGTGCTAAGTTTATGAAAGACTTGAAAGCTTTAATTGAAAACCCAATCTCAATGTTGGTTTAAAGTATTTATTATTAGAAATATATATAAAGGAAGTAAGATATGGCCTTAGAAGTAATTATGCCAAAAGCCGGCGTGGATATGACAGAAGGACAAATCGTCCAATGGAATAAAAAAGTCGGAGAATTTGTAAAAGAAGGAGAAATCCTTTTGGAAATCATGACTGACAAAGTCAGCATGGAATTGGAAGCAGAAGAAGACGGTTACTTGATCGCTATCCTGAAAGGGGACGGCGAGACTGTTCCTGTTACTGAAGTTATCGGTTATCTTGGTGAAGAAGGGGAAAATATCCCAACAGCTGGAGCAGCTGCACCAGAAGCTAGCCCAGCACCTGCAACAAGTGCTTCAAACGATGACGGTAAGAGCGATGATGCTTATGATATCGTTGTTATTGGTGGTGGACCTGCTGGTTATGTATCTGCTATTAAAGCAGCTCAATTAGGTGGTAAGGTTGCTCTTGTTGAGAAATCTGAACTTGGTGGAACTTGCTTAAACCGTGGATGTATCCCAACTAAAACTTACCTTCACAACGCTGAAATTATCGAGAATATTGGTCATGCAGCAAATCGTGGTATCGTAATTGAAAATCCTAATTTCACAGTTGATATGGAGAAACTTTTAGAAACAAAATCTAAAGTTGTCAATACCCTTGTAGGTGGTGTTGCAGGACTTCTTCGTAGTTATGGAGTTGATGTTCATAAGGGTATCGGTACTATTACTAAAGATAAGAATGTCTTGGTAAATGGTTCTGAATTGCTTGAAACTAAGAAGATCATCCTTGCTGGTGGTTCAAAAGTAAGCAAAATCAACGTTCCCGGTATGGAATCATCACTTGTTATGACTAGTGACGATATCCTTGAAATGAATGAAGTACCAGAAAGCCTCGTTATCATTGGTGGTGGAGTTGTCGGTATCGAACTCGGACAAGCCTTCATGACATTTGGTTCAAAAGTTACTGTTATCGAAATGATGGATCGCATTGTTCCAGCAATGGATGCGGAAGTCTCTAAGAACCTTCGCTTGATTCTTGAACGCAAAGGTATGACTATCTTGACAGGTACTAAACTGCAAGAAATCATTGAAGAAGATGGCAAACTTCGTATCAAGGTTGAAGGAAAAGATGATATCATCGCAAATAAAGCCCTTCTTTCAATCGGTCGTGTTCCAGATCTTGAAGGAATCGGAGATGTTGAATTTGAATTAGACCGTGGCCGTATTAAGGTTAACGAATACATGGAAACTTCTGTTCCAGGTATCTATGCACCAGGTGATATCAACGGTACTAAGATGTTGGCTCACGCTGCCTTCCGTATGGGTGAAGTTGCGGCTGAAAATGCGCTTAAAGGAAACCACGCTGTTGCCAAATTGAACTTGACTCCTGCAGCTATTTATACACTTCCTGAAGTAGCAGCTGTTGGTTTGACTGAAGAACAAGCTCGTGAAAAATACGATGTTCAAATTGGTAAATTTAACTTTGCAGCAAACGGACGTGCCATTGCATCAGATGCTGCTCAAGGATTTGTTAAAGTCATTGCAGACAAGAAATATGGTGAAATCCTTGGTGTTCATATCATTGGTCCAGCAGCAGCTGAATTGATCAACGAAGCGTCAAGTATCATTGAAATGGAAATTACTGTTGAAGAAATGCTTAAGACTATCCACGGACACCCAACTTACTCTGAAGTAATGTACGAAGCCTTTGCGGATGTTCTTGGAATGGCCATCCATTCACCTAAGAAAAAATAAAAATAGATAGACTAGACTGGAATTATTTTCCAGTCTCTATCGTATTAGAAGGTAACTTATGAAATACATTATCAATCATTCAAATGACACTGCCTTTAATATTGCTTTAGAGGAATATGCTTTTAAACACCTTTTGGACGAGGATCAAATCTTCCTTCTTTGGATCAACAAACCATCTATCATTGTAGGACGTCACCAAAATACTATCGAAGAAATTAACCGTGACTATGTTCGTGAACACGGAATTGAAGTAGTACGTCGTATCAGTGGTGGTGGGGCTGTTTACCATGATTTGAACAACCTCAACTATACAATCATTTCAAAAGAAGATGAAAACAAGGCCTTTGACTTCAAGAGCTTCTCTACTCCAGTTATTAACACTTTGGCGGAACTTGGTGTTAAAGCTGAATTTACAGGCCGCAATGACCTTGAGATTGACGGTAAGAAATTCTGTGGAAATGCACAAGCTTATATCAATGGACGCATCATGCACCATGGTTGTCTTCTCTTTGACGTGGATTTGTCAGTCCTAGCTAACGCACTTAAGGTTTCTAAAGATAAGTTCGAATCAAAAGGTGTTAAATCAGTTCGCGCACGAGTAACCAATATCGTAGACGAATTGCCAGAAAAAATTACTGTAGAAGAATTCCGTGACTTACTTTTGGAATACATGAAAAAAGAATACCCTGAAATGACAGAGTACGTTTTTTCTGAGGAAGAATTGGCTGAAATCAATCGAATCAAAGAAACTAAGTTTGGAACTTGGGACTGGAACTACGGTAAATCACCTGAATACAATGTCCGTCGTGGAACTAAATTCCCAAGTGGTAAGGTTGAAATCTTCGCAAACGTCATTGAATCAAAAATTCAAGATATCAAGATTTACGGTGACTTTTTCGGTATCGAAGATGTTGCAGCAGTAGAAAATGTTCTTCGTGGTGTCAAATACGAACGTGAAGATGTCCTCAAAGCCCTTCAAACCATTAACCTAGGTCGTTACTTCGCAGGAATCACTGCAGAAGAAATTGCTGAGGCAGTTGTAGAATAAAATAAAAAGAAGTTGGTTAGTCCAACTTCTTTTTTTAGAATTATAATTACATAATTTATATTATGTTAAAAATTATAAACTATCCAAGGCATTCTTTTGCTCATCATTAACGATATGTGTATACAAGTCGGTAACTTGTGTGCTTGCATGTCCCAGCTGGTGGCTGACCAAAACCTGTGACTTGGTAGCATCATAGAGACGCGTTGCTAGTGTGTGACGCAGTTTATGGGGAGTTACCCGAACTTTGAAGTCTTGCGAATACTTAGCTACCATTTTTTCAACACTTGAAGCATCAATCCGGTTTGGAACACCTCTATACAAGGTTAGAAAGAGGGCTGTATCAGTCTTTTCTGTCTTGTAACGTTTGTCTCGAATTGCAAGATATTGCTCCAGATAAGGCTTCGCAAAGGCGGCTACATTGACCGAGTCGCGTTTCCCACCCTTACGAGTAACATCAATCACCATCATTTTGAGGTTGAGATCACGAAGGTCCAGGTTAACCGCCTCAGAGAGACGGACACCAGAGGCAAGAAGCAGTGCAATGATGGCTAAATCTCGCTCTTTATTCTTATTAAAAGAGGATAGGGCTCGATTTGAGAGAGTTTTGGGGTATTCCTCATCGATATAATTCAAAAATCCCTCTGTTTCATCCCCTAAAAAGAGCTTTTGCTTGATATTTTCGGCTCGAGCAGCCAAAGTTGCTTTCTTTTTCTTAGTAGCAACTTTCTTCATAACATTGCGGTAGAAATAAGGTTCTCCTTGCTCATTTTCAACCTCTTCAGTCAAATACTTATAAAGACTAGAAAGTGCTGATAAAGTCCGGTTGATGGTTGTTTGGGAGACACCATTCTTTGTCGTATTAGCATTGAGTAAAGGACGTTCACGTAAGTAAAGAATAAAAGATTCCATGTCTTTCTTTGTCATATTCTCAAGTACATCTAAAGGTATATTTGCCATGGTGTCAGCATTCGATATACCAGATTCTAAAACCCAGCTGAAAAATCGATCGTATTCCTTTAAATATTCGTACAAGGTCGTAAAACTATAGGGAACAGCCAGTTTCGATTGGTAGTATTCCAGAACATACCAGGGCATGACTTGTTTGAGTTTATCAATACGTTCTAATAAGATCTCGCGTTTCATGTTTTTCTCCAAATATTTCTATACTAGTAGTATAGCATAGTTAGATATATTTTTCAAGAAAATTATAGTTTTTCGGAAAGATGACATAGGAGATATTTGGGCTTGCCTAACTAAGCGAAAAAGTAACCTCAAATTTTTTTAGAGCTAATTATTCTTAATTATGTACTTTATTTAAGTGAATACTGGAAATCTTAAAAGCTATCCATCTACTGTAATATGTACTTTATCTAAGTGAAAACTGAAAATTTTTCAATTGTACATTTTGACAAAATAAAAACACTTTATATTACTTAAAGTGTTCTTATTTTTTTATATCTTTTTTAAACTGTATAAAATGTTCTTGCTTTCTTTTGTAACCTTTGCAAATCGAACATGCCTTTTTATTTCGTTTTCTGTACGCCATTCTTTCTTTAACTTGAATTTTATAACGATAATCTGGGTTTTCCTGACATATCCACCATACAGACATATTACTCAACTCTGTGATTTCAGTTGGACTTGTTATTAGGAGGTTATTTACATAATCCCACTCAAACAACGGAATTAAATTTGTTTTTTGCGCTAAAATGATGCGCACGTTTAGAATAAAACAAGTATTAAACTTAATACAATTTTAACATAGCGGAAAAGATGTGTAAAGAATAAATACTCTGAAAAGCTTGTATACATTTTTGATTCGTGCACAAGTATGTAAATATTGTAAAACAATTTCAAAATGTGGTAGACTAGATATGAATTTTGATGGACGATAATTAGGTCAGAGAAAAGGTTACAGATGGAAAAATTAGTTTTTATCGGAATGCTAGTGTTCTTGGCATTTGTGTTTATTGGAATATTGTTTTGGCTGCGTTTTAGAATGAAGAACACCTTTGAGAACGGTGTTCCAGTGTACGATGCCCCAGCAAATAATCAGACTAGGACGAGTAAGCTAAGCGTAGGAGAGTATGCAGTGCACATATTTTTAATACTAATTAGCGCTGTAATTGCCTTTAAGGTCATGAGCATGTTCCGTCATGGGGCGGCGCCAATTGGTGCTACTATAATCACGCCTTCTATAATGTCGCTTTTCAATGCACGAAGGAGAACCGGGAAATCTTGGATGAGTATCGTTGCAGTGCTTATGATATTCGTGTTTTTGATGTTTGTATATATAATTATAGGTCTACCTGATAACGCACCTCCACTTAAAATTGACGGAACTGAAATTCATCTTACAGAGACTAAGATTTCGGATTTGATAGACAAGGGGTTTGAAATTTATGTGTCAAATGGTAGACATGATTATCCTAATTATAACGAGCTTTTGACAACGGGAAGCTATACTAAATACCAAGGAGCTGGGGTTAGCGTACCAAACGGCTTTAAGTCATATGACTCAGCAGTTACGCGATCTACCTATCTTCTTGTAAAGAAGAATGTAGTTCTCGGATGTATAGGTGTTTACGGAGATAAGAGGAAGAGTACGGAGCTGAAGGACTGTGTAGTTACGCAGGTTTGCGTCGATTCTGAGTGCACAGCTGTTTCAAAAAAATATGGAATTTCATATAATATAGATGGTATAGATTTGCTAAAGAAGCTTGACGAAAACGAGTTCACGAAAGTATTTGGGAAAAAAATATGGCTGACTCCAAGCGAGCCAAGAGATGAATATTTGGGTCATTATGGCGTGCAGTGGGGAGCAGGTAACAATGAATTCTTTTGGAATCATTATTTTATGAATTTAGACCTTGATTCGAATAATGATATAGTTAATTTTAATTTTAGTTCTAATATTGCAGAAGAGCGATAGAAGAATTTGCAGGGATAATTAGGCAAAATGAAAAAGAAAAAAGTACTAAGTAAGACAAAGTATGCTATTTATCTTCTAGTGGTCCACCTTATATGCATACTTTTCACTATAAGCAAAATAGTGATACCTTCATGGGGTCACTGGTTAGAGACGACACGCTTTCTTTGGACAAGCTTTCCTACCTATGTATGCGTGTTAGTAGCCGTTTTCCCAATGGTATGCTTTTGGCCATATTTGATTAGTGCAGATTTTAAGCCGGGTACAGCAAAGACCTTGCTTGCGACTTTTGGTCTAATAGTAGGTAACGTGACTCTGATTTTGATATATACGACTATTTTGCACAAGGTATTATAGGTATAAAAAAATCCCTTTATAGGGATTTTTTGATTGCTTCAAGTAGCTCGTCATATTCTTCAAATGCTGGAACCTCTGGGTGATCCTTCTTGATTGATTCGGTGCTTCTAAACAAGAATCCTTGTGGGTGTCTCCTTGAAAGAAGTCGGTTTAATCGACGGTCAAGGCAGTTGATGACTTACTAGAAAATTGTTCTCAACCCTATGTTTTAGCTGATTTAGCTTATCTTAGTTAGCTATGAACTCAGAGAACAGTTGAAACAGAAAGGTTACCATCCTTGGACGCCTTTACGTCAAAATATGGCAAGAGCTAATCAACATAATCATTGGAAACTAATGGCTATGAGACGGACTATTGAAACTCGATTTTCAGAACTTTGTACTTTTTTTGATGTCGAACAAACACCTAGCTAGAGGCTTAACAGGATTGCAGTTGAGAATGGAGCAAATTGTACTGACTTATAATCTGAGATACTTTGAGATTAACTAGCACCACGAGTAAAAATCTATATCTTACTATCAATAAGACCTTAAATGAGTAGCAAAAAATGTACAATTGAACCACTACTTCTTCTGCACCTATTAGAGTAAAAATGTACAAATCAATTCCTTAAATCAGATGATGTTATGAACTAGAAAATATACAAAATAACACTTCAAAATAATGTACAAAATAAAAATAAAGTACACTCCTTAAAGAATGTACTTTATGCTTCTAATTCAGTTGTATCAATAGTTTAGCTCACGTTAAGTCAATTGTACATAAACTTTTAGTTTTTCTAAAAAACAACTAGATTCACTATGTGAATTATTGATCATTAATTTATTGACTTAAAAAATTTCTAAAGCTTCTACAGTTTATCGGAATAAAATATAAAAACTCGATACCATTATTTAGGAATCGAGTTTTGATTCATATGACTCGGTCTATCTTTTGACTCGGTCTATCTTTTTAATTACTAATTTTAGACCAACTATATACGAGACATAACATAAGTTATGTAAAAACAATCCTACAACAACAAATCTTTCACTTTTCCAATTTCACTTTTTGGAATCACGAGATGAATCATATCACCTAGATACATCCTTGTAGATCCATTAACTGTCTTACTTTTCCCATTATGTACTTGGGTTGTGATGAGTACGTTATGAGGTAAATTGAGTTCATGTACTTGCTTACCAGCTATCTTATCAGAAACTGGGATTTCAATAAGAGTGACTTCACCATCGTCACTTGCGGTTTCTGGTAACATTTTCTCCAGCATGGCTTCATAGACGGGCGCCCCTTTAAGCAGATCCATAACAATATAGGCAACTAGGGTCACCATCCCTAAAGGCATGAGATTGCGGATATCACCGACCATCTCAGTCACAAGAATCATAGCTGTCAAAGGTGCTTTTGAGATGGCCCCAAAATACCCACTCATTCCAAGAATCACAAAGATAGGAAATTGCTGCTGGGTAACAAGGCCAAGATTGACACAAATAACACCGACCAGAGCTCCAAGTAAGGATCCTAAAGCTAAAATTGGTAAGAAAATACCACCTGGTAGTCCACTTCCGTAACTAATCATACTCCAGATAAAACGAATGATGAAGTAAACTAAGAGAATTTGGAAACTATGATCTTGTTCTGTTAAGGATAAGACAACCTGATTGCCCCCACCAAGTATTTGAGGTAGGAATATTCCCACAGGAATAATCAGGATAAAAGCAAAAATTGGATGATAAGCTTTGTCAATGTGAACCTTTTTCCCAATCCAATCATATACTTTTCCGACATTCAGAACGGCTTTTTCATAGAGAAAACCTGAGAGTCCTAGAAAAATTCCCATCACCAGATAAATCCAATATTGGCTCAAGTTCATGAGAGGGATATTGTCCGGCATATCAAGTACAGGTGTTAAGCCAAAGATGAGAAGGGAAACAAAGTTTGCTACTAGACTAGCAGCCAAGGTAGAAACCCAGAAAAATCGTGAAAAATGATGGTAGACTTCTTCTACTACAAATAATAACCCCGCAATCGGTGCATTAAAGGCTGCAGCAAGTCCAGCAGCAGCTCCGCTAGCAATCAAAGAACGCTCCTCAACAGGGCTAGACTTGAGCCATTTAGCAATTCCTTTTCCTCCAGCGGCACCTAGCTGAATACTGGGACCTTCACGACCGAGCATGAGCCCACTCGCAATGGCCAAGATACCTAGAATGTATTTCTTCCAGAGGATACTCCACCAATTGAGAGACATGAGACCTTTTAACTCCGCTTCAACTTGAGGAATACCTGATCCTTTAATATCTTTTTCTGAGCGTGTTAATTTGGCACTAAGTAAGCAAATGAGGATATAAAACAATAAAATGATCAATAGATTCCGTATCAGATTCTCTTGGTCTTGATAAAATCCTTGAACGATATGAAAGCCTTTTTCGATCAAAAATCGAAATGATCCTACAATAAGTCCTACGACTAATCCAACAATAATACCTCGCCCTACTTGAGCTAAGATCGTACTGGACGCGAAGGCAAATTCTTTCTTGGGACTAAGTATTTCTGACTGTTCCTCCATAATTCTCTCCTTTAATTATCTTTTACTATTTTCTGAAACGATCGTTTTAATCGGTTCAAAACTGGTGCGATGAATAGGTGTGACACCGTGCTTTTCAATTCCTTCTAGATGCTTAGCAGTTCCATAGCCAGCATTTTGAGCAAAATCATAGCCTGGAAATTCTTCGTCATAGTTAGCCATAATCTTATCTCTAGTAACTTTAGCTATAATCGATGCTGCTGCAATAGATAAGGAGTTGGCATCCCCTTTGATGATGGATGTCTGAGAAATCGGCAAGTCCAACTTCATAGCATCAATCAAGAGGTGCTCTGGTTGAGGTTCAAGCTGAGAGATAGCTTCCTTCATGGCTAGTTTCGTCGCTTCATAGATATTGACTTGATCAATGACTTGATTATCCATAATCCCAATACTAATTGCTAGAGCCTTATCTTTAACAGCCTGAAAAATCTCTTCATGTTTTTTCTTGGGAATCTTTTTACTGTCATTCAAACCTTTAATTTTACAATTTTTTGGCAGAATGACTGCTGCAGCAACAACAGGGCCAGCTAAGGGACCTCTACCAACTTCATCAACTCCAGCAATGAAGCTTATTCCATTCTCGTAAAGCTCTTTTTCATAGCTAAGCATAGCCTCTAAGCGGAGATTTTCATCAATTTCAGCTTGAAGGGCTTTTTTCCGTTTATGAATTTCTTTTTGGACACCTGAACGAGAATCGTTTTCAAATTCCTTGAACAAGGGACTTTCAAGTTCAGTTATCTTTGCTAATTCTTCTTTGATTTCTTTAATCGTTGCCATTTAGATCATCCAATGTATCTAATGTGTAATTACCAAGTTTTCCATCACGAACTTCTTTAACAAAGAGATTGTAAAAACGATCATAATCATCACGGAAACCAAGGATACGAGTCATATCCATAATAATTTCAGGAGCTTCATCATCCAGATTCATTTGTTTAAAACGTTCTTGAAGCTTATCGGGATAATGGGTTTTAAAGTAGTTGAGACAGAAAATAGTCACTTCATCCATTGGAAGCAACTGATCCTTGATTGCTCCAGTAAGGGCAAGTTTAAGAGCGACAGTCTCATCTTCGAATTTTGGCCAAAGAATCCCTGGAGTATCCAAGATTTCCAAATCTTTATTGGTTTTGAGCCATTGTTGACCTTTTGTCACACCAGGCTTGTTACCAACTACAGCAATTTTCTTACCAGCCAAACGGTTCATCAGAGTTGATTTTCCTGCGTTTGGAATCCCAATAATCATGGTGCGTAAGGTTTCAATTTGAATACCACGTTCTCTTTGACGAGCAATCTTATCTGCCATAAGTTTCTTAGCAGCATCGGTCACGACTTTAACTGTAATTTGCTCTTTAGAATTGATAGCAAGTGTCTGAATACCTTGTGATTCAAAGTGCTGACGCCACTCTTTTGTCAATGTTGGGTCTGCAAGGTCTGCCTTGTTTAGAATCAATAGCCTTGGTTTGTCCCCAATGATTTTAGTCAGCATTGGATTTTGGCTAG
Organism: Streptococcus oralis; assembly: GCF_001075875.1. Classification (GTDB taxonomy): domain Bacteria; phylum Bacillota; class Bacilli; order Lactobacillales; family Streptococcaceae; genus Streptococcus; species Streptococcus oralis_I. The sequence goes on along the minus strand of NZ_JUOS01000074.1, from coordinate 16,280 downwards.
ACAAGGGCAAACGTGCATCTACTAAAACTGTCACAAAATCAACAAATTTTAAATTTTCCTGGACCTGACGACGCGCCTTGGACATATGTCCAGGAAACCATTGAATAGTTGCCATTCTGTAAAATTCCTTTCTTTTATTGGATTTGTATCTATTTTTTCATATTTAAAAATTAAATAGATATCCTTTTTCTAAAAATAAATCACTATCTTTTATTATAACATGATTTCTCATATTTGACGCTTGATTCAATGCCGATTGTAAAATGTTTTCTAAGTAAATCAGTCACAAATTAAATTCCTCATTGTCTAAAACAATTAAAAAATAATAGTGTTCACCATGATCTTTAACATAGTTGCTGATATATTTTTCTGTTTGAAAAATGGATTTACTGCTATCAATGGTTGGATCTTGTTTCTCGTAATACCAATGATCATAAGTTTGTTTCAATTGGCCATTCTTGTAGCAAAAAACATCCCCACCTAGTATAATTTGATTATTGGCTTTGAGATTATCAAGTAAGTCTGGGATAAGCGAGTAGTCATAAGCGTATGCATCAATCCCTAAGTCACGTAAATCAATTCCTCTTTTATTTGTATTCTCAAAATTCTGCTTCATAAAGATCATTTCTCAAATTTCTCTTGATAAGCAAAATCGATAACCACTTTGCAGTCGTTATCGATTTTAATGATTTTTAATCTTTTTCACCTAGCTGACTGTTGATTCTCATCATGATACTTGCAATTTTTTCTCCCCAATATGGATCTGAAGCATAAAGAACATTCATCCCTGACGCTTTATTTCCAAGGTATGTTCTGCCATTATCGATGTAATTTTCGCGGATCCACTTGGCTGCACCTAAGATACCCTTATCAACATCGTCAAAGCTTTTTGCTGAATCATATGGTGTTGTATCATAAGCAGCGATACCAAAGAAGTTGTTTTTATCCTTAGCAATTTGGCTACGTCCCCATGAACTTTCTATAGCACTATGGGCGATTAGATAGAGAGCGTTGATCTGATAACGTTCTTCAGCTTCTTTAAAGATTGCTCCCTTACCTGCCAGACGACTTCCTTTGATATTCATAAGAGAATAGACTTTATCTAATTCTTCAGCTGTGTAATTGGTTGGTTTTCTTAAATCTCTAAATAAGAAAGGATTTTCAACTGTAAAGTTTTCAAAGTTCATGCCATCAGCTGAATAGTATTTTTTACCAATTGCCATTGATGAACTATGAGGTGCTACACGAATACTTGCGTAAGGTGATAACTCATGGTAAAGATAATTACCGTCAGTGGCATAGTGAGGAATGAAATCACTATCTGAGCTGACTGCTACAAGATCACTCTTGTTCATATATCCTGAAAGGCCAGAAATTTTGACCGGAAGTCGACCGTCTTTGGCTTCAGCTCCATCAATCGCTACAATACTTCCTTGCGAAATATAGCTAAGTTTCTCACCAGAAGCACTATAGACATTTGCTGTAATTGGTTTTACTTTATAGTATGAGGCTGTATCAGTAATCCATTTTCCATTGCTTTGGAAAGTATAGTCTTTTCCATTAATGATGAAGTTACCAGTTACATAGACTCCATCTTCTTTTAGATAATACCAAGCGTTGTAGTCCTTATCGAAAATCCATTCATTTTTGGCCATATAACCAAAAGATTTGAGATAGTAAGAACCTACCCATTGATTTTCAGCGTAGGTACCGTCCGACTTGAGGTAGAACCAACTCTTGTATTTTTCATCGAAAATCCATTCGCTTTTAGCCATGGCGCCACTATCTTTTAGATAGTATTTCTCTTTCCATTGGCTACTTAACATGACACCGTCTTTATTAAAATAGTACCATGAACCGCTGATTTTCTCCCACTTATCGCGAATAATTTTTCCTGATGCTGTAGCATAATACCACTTATCTTCGAGTTTTGCCCAGGCATTTTCTGCCATAGCTCCACTAGTATTGAGAAGATGGTCTTTATAAATAGTAGCACTTAGCATGACACCAGATTCATCAAATCGATACCATAGGCCATCAATCTTTGCCCACTTGTCACGATTGATTTTACCTTCTTGATTCCCATAATACCATTTATCAGCAATTTTTACCCAGCTATTTTCAGCTAAGGCTCCACTTGATTTGAATAGATAGTCATCGTAAACAGCATTACTGATCATGATACCATTTTCATCGAATCGATACCAAACTCCAGCTATCTTTTTCCAATTATTACGAGTAACTTTCCCGTCCTCAGTGGAATAATACCACTGGTTGTCAATTTTTACCCAAGAAGATTCTGTCAAAGCACCGCTATTATTCAGTAGGTAATCATTAAAGATAGTATTACTAAGCATGATACCATCTTGATTAAAATAGTACCAAACACCAGCTATTTTTTTCCAATTCGAAACTGGCTGATTATCCTCATAATAACGCCATTGGTTATTTTCTTTTTGCCAACCTTCTTTGTTAACTACTTCTACTACTGTTTCTTTTGAAGGTTGTTCTTTGGTCTCTGGAGTTTGAGAAGTTGCTTTTTCAGCTTCGCTTTGATTTTTCTTTTCATTGCTTACTGTATTCGTAGCAATCTTTTCTGATGATTGAACATTATTGGTAGCTTGAGAATCCTCGGCATAGACGGTCGTTTTTGCAAAGCCTGCCATAGAGAGGGCAACTGTACTTGCCAGCAATATTTTTTTCATTCTTTTCTCCTTACAAATACCTAAATAGTGGATTTGATGTTTCTATATATTGTGTAAAAAACAGTAATTATCCACTATATTATACAATATTCTGTTAAATATAAAAGTAGTATCTTTCAGAAGAAAAGAACTTGTAATATTTTTAAAATATTTTAGAAATAAAAGTCAATAAAAAGTAGTCGAACATCAGCTGAACGACTACTTTTTTTATAACATTATGCCTGACCATAGACTTCTTTGTGATTTGTTTTGGTTGCTTTAGTAGAATTCTTCCAAAGGTTTGGATTGATGAAAATAGTGACGATCGCTAGTATTGCAAAACCAATCCCAACATACCAGTAGGGTGCATCCAAGGTTGTAGAGCGTCCTGAAAGATTGACAATTCCTCGGAAAAGTGTACCCGCTGTAATAATCGCTACTGCCGAATTCCATAGATTTAGACTAATACGAGAGAAATGAGGGAGAACCTTGAGAAAGATTGCTAGTAGAATCCCCCCTACAAGAGGTGCTGCAAATAAATAGTGCATATGAACAGAAGTTTCTCCAAAACTAAAAGCTTCATAAATTCTAGAAAATGCAAAGAAGAAAATAGTGATTAGTGTGTAAGTAATGACTGTTTTCTTAAAACGTTTTTTGCCAAAATTAGTAACCGATGTAGACAATGTCACTCACCGCCCTTTCTGAAATTTTGTTTCCACCAGTCGTTGGTTTATTGATAACCTGACCGTTGAAATAAAGTGTAGATGATCCACCGCCATCAAGATTGTAGGCAGTCTTTGCACCATAAGATTTCATGACCTCAGCAAGCTGATAAAGAGAGAGTCCTTCACTTTCTGATGTACGTCCATCTGAAACAACGATGATATAGTGATTTTCATCGATAATGCCAATCGCTGTACGAGGATTTGAAGCCATTGCTTGTCCTACTTCTGTATTGGTATCAACTGCAATTTCACCATTTTCGATCAAGGCTGGTCCAAATGCCAAGAGATTGACGACACCGTCATTTACTAGTTGCTCAGCTGATATCTGATCTTCGTAAATAACCTTGAAAGAGCCGTCTTTATAAATAGCTAAATCACCATTGCTAGAATCTTCACGAACAGTATCACGATAGACAACGCCATTACGGATAACATAACCTGTAGAGTTAGCACCATAGTAGTCCCCGTTTACCGCTAAAATGGCATTGTTGTCAGCTGCGGTTACAGAGGTTTTTGCAGTTACGTTAGTTCCATAAGCATTTTGAGCAAAGGCAGTTTTCAGATAATCTGATGAGCTCAGAGTAATATCGGCAACGTAGACTTGTGTATTATTGACCGTCGTTTCAGACAAATTGACGAAAATATTGTCATCTTTATAACTAGAGTCAGTGACAGTAGCTGTCTTAGCAGCTTGACTTGCTGCTGCAGCATTGGAGCTTGTGCTAGTTGTGGCAACTGTCGAGATAGTTTCAGCGAGGACAAAGGTCTTTAACATGGAGTAACTAAAGGATCCTGTCAAGAGTAGGCCAAGAACTGAGGCGTAAGCATAGCGTTTCTTTAAAAATTTCATAATACAGTTGATGTCCTTTCTTTAAAGATGAATTTCTTCTGCACTGTCCAAGAGACAGCGAAGAGAAGGATGCCGACGATAACTTTGGCAATCAGAAGGTTGATTCCAAAGACTGTAAAGAAGAGACGAATCAGTAGCGTGTCTAAGACAAAGAGTCCGACTGCTAGACCAAAGTACCCCATCCCTGTTTTTACAAGGCTATCGTCATTTTTAAAGACTAGTTTTTTATTTGTAGAATAGTTGAAAATAGAGCTAGTCACATGAGCGACTCCGTTTGCTAGAAAAATTCGTAGACTCGTCGGAACTGTCGGCAAAATCAAGATTGCTAGGGCGTAAACGATATAGTCTACAACAAAGCTACTGAGAGATGATAAGGCGAATTTAAAGATATTTTTATAAATCATGAGCCCGTCTTGGATTGGACGGAAGTGTGAAGCCTCATTGTCATTAATATAGACAGTTTCAATAGGAACTTCTAAAATCTCATATTCTTTCGTTGCTTCGAGCAACATATTCATTTCATATTCATAACGTTGGCCTTCAATCTTAAGCATAAACGGTATCAAGTTTGTAGTAAAAGCACGAAGACCTGTCTGCGTATCTGTTACTCCTACTCCTGTTTGAAGCTTAAAGAGAGTTTTGGTTAAGCTGTTACCAAAACGGCTACGAAGGGGAACTTTTCCAGAAAAGGCACGTACACCCAAGATTAGCTTGTTTGGATTTTCGGAAGCTTTATTAGCCGTGCGGAAAATATCCCATACCTTGTGCTGTCCATCCGCATCTGCTGTGACAACCGTACCATAAATGTTTTGTTCTTGGATATAAGTAAAGGCTGTTTTTAGAGCCTGCCCTTTACCTTGGTTCACTTGGTGACGGATGACAGTTGCATATTGTTCTGCTTTGTCAAAGATTTTTTGGCACTCTGATGAACTGCCGTCGTCTATGACTAAGATATGAAAATCACTCTTTTCGTGAATTTTTTCGATGAGTTTGATAAGTTTATTATCTGGTTGATAAGCTGGAATGACTATGTAGTTCATATCGATACCTCTTTCTTTGATGATGGTATAACTATACAGAACATCGCTTAAAGATACCTTATATCAGTTTTCTTTAAGATTCGGTTTAAAAAAATTTAAGCTTAAAGAAACGACTTATCAATTAATAAGAAATATGGTTTGAATTTTCAGATAAAAATAAATATACAAAAATCCCCAAACAGTAACTGTATTTGAGGATGAATCTTATCATACAATGAGAGTTCTTAATCTATCTTCTCTCTTAATCTTTCAACAAAGAGATAGGCTGCTGGACAGGTCAAAGTGTTTTTGATTGTTAGATTATTGATTTGATAGATTCTTTTACGGTCAGTATGTGGAAATTCACGACAGGCTTTGGGACGAACGTCGTAAATGGAACAAAGATTATCGCCTCCTAAGAAGGGACAAGGCATTGACTTAAAGACTTTATCACCGTCTTCATCTACTTGCAAAAACTCAGCTTCAAAGGCTGGCAATTTCATTTTAAAATACTTGGCAATACGTGTGATATCTGCTTCTTTAAAGTCTGGACCAAGACTCTTGCAGCAGTTAGCGCAGGCTGTACAATCAATTTCAGTAAAAACTTCTTGATGGATTTCAAGGGCAATTTTATCCAAATTTTTAGGTGCTTTCTTTTTCAGATTTCCTAAAAACTTACGATGCTCTTTTTGTTTTTGCAAGGCTAGTTGGTGATAATATTCGATATCGATTTCTTTTGACATAGTTTCTTTCTATTTTTTCTTTACTTTGATATAAAACTATTAATAATTTACATAAATTTAATTATGTATCTATATCCCTATTCAATATTTTTTAATTCAAAAATTCCTATTCAGCACGAAAACTACCGCCATTCTATCGGTAGCTTTCCTCTTTATACTATCATTCTTTCTAAAAAAGGTTTGATGCAGTTGGTTAAAATGCCTTCTATCCAAGATTTTTGAGCGGACGATAGGTTTTCCGCATCTAAACATTCCTTTAGAAAATCCCGTACCTGATCAGGTTCTATTTCAAATTCAAAAGCCTTCATTTTGTAGAAAAAGTCAAACAAAGTGTTAGAGAGATAGTCAGTTGAAAATGGGATTTCTCCAGTTTTTCGATACATGGTTAAAAGTCGAGAAAAGCGAGCTTTTTCTTCGGGTATATCCTTAAAATAAGAGTTAAGCAACCAGACTTGCTTTTGTTTTCTTTCAAGAGGATCTTGACTAGCAATACGTTGATCCTTTTCGAGTTCTCTTTGATACGGTTTTGATTTTATAGAACGTTCTGTCCGATTTTTACCAAAGAGAATCTTTTCCCACTGGCGTTCTTCTAGAGTCAGTGTTTCGCTCAGTCCAAAGTAATCTTGATAGGCACGTTCAGCTGGTCCCATTGCTAGAACCAGGTTATCCGCATATTGTTTTGCAATCTTGTCTCGCTTCTTTCGTTCCTTTTCAGCTTTGATGCGAAGTTCTTGCTCATAGTCAATTTTTTCTTTTCCTAGTTTAACTAGATAAAGTTGATCGTCAGATTTTCCAAGTAGAAAGGGTTTGATAAATTTCTCAAGGACTTCTTCCATACGAGCTTTCTTCAAAGGCTCTGCCTTAGTCCAACTTCCACCTTGAAATACCTCCAAAAAGAGTTGATAATCCTTTTCTGGTGAGAATTGATTACCTCGATTTGACTTAAAAGCTCCCTTTTTCCATAGCCAGTTGATCAGTCGCTCATCAAAATCTGTTTTATTAACTCGAATGGTTTCTTTTTTCTGGACCTTTCTGGTTAGATTTTCAAGCTTTCTGAGAAGTTTTTCCTCCTCTTCTAGCTGTTGATCTAGGCTAATTCTCTGGAAATGGCGAACACAGTCACTCCCAATGGGAAAGAGACGTTTGCCAGTAACTCCGTTAAAAAGTTCATAAGCATACTTAATAGCATTACCGCAGACACAATTGCTTCGACCGATTCCATTAAAAATCAAGGAAACTTCACTCCATTCTTTGGTAGCTTGTTCCCAAGTATCGGCTTTAGATGCCTCTAAAACTGCATCATATAAGTTTTTTCTAACAGGAATGGACATGATGTCTCCTTTCTTTTTAGAGTTTAACGACTTCTACTTGGTCTTTACCAAGTAGAATCAAATATTTCTCAACTGTTTCTATCTGATAAGAGCGAGATAGAGCCTCTGCATAGAGATCCAATTGTCCTCGATAGCGTTCAACAAGCTGACTAGCATGCTCATAACGATCTGTCTTGTAGTCAAAGAGAGCAATCTTATCATTGTAGAGGAGATACCCATCTAAGATTCCACGGACAACAAAGTTTTCTTGACTTTTCTCGTCTCTTTTTAACATTGCGAAAGGTTGTTCTCGATAGAGTTTATCTTGATTTGCAAGAATCTCTTGACCTAGAGCTGTATCAAAGAAGGACAAGATTTTTTCTAGATTAACTTTATCTTTAACAGCTGTACTAGCCTGAACTTGCTCCAAGGCTTCTGTCAGGGTTTCCAAAGTAGGTTTTTTATCGAGATTGATTCGTTGCATTAGTTCATGGGTAGCACTACCAATTTCAGCACCAGTAACTTTCTTAGTTTTAGAGAAATCAGGAAGGTTGAAATGAACTGTGCTTTCTTTTAGTTGACTTTGACCAGCCACTACTACGCCTTCCATATCCATGACAGGTTCATAGAATTTTTTAATCTGACTTGGCGTTTGAACACTTGGAAGGTTAATTGCTGCACGGTGAACTTGATTATAGACTTCCACTTCTTTCAGCATTTCTAAAGCTTCCTTAATGGTATCAGATTGACGGTTATCTGCTTGAGATTGATCTTGAAGCTTACTTTTATTTTCCAAGACTCCGATAGCTTCCTTGGTTAAGTCTTCTTCACCCTCAAAACGTACAGTGAAGTGCAAATCCTCTTTCGTAAATGCTTGGTAAATCGCCCAAATCCAGTCCTGGAAATTAGTAGCATCTAGTCTAGTTTCTCGAGTCAAAAGACCTTTTCCATTTGTCGGATATTCTTTAGACTCCAACTTTTCTCGAGATCCTTTTCCGACTAAATATAATTTTTTCTCAGCACGCGTCATGGCTACATAAAGCAAACGCATGAGTTCAGAATAGCTTGCTAATTGGAGTTCTTCTTCATTTTGCGTATAGGTCAAGCTAGGGATAGATAATTTAATCGTAGATGGAACGTATTCCTCTTTTGCATTTGTAGTTACTCTAGCTACGTACTTAAGACCAAGGCCATTTTTACGACTTAGGATAACTTCAGACATGGAATCTTGCTTGTTAAATTGCTGATCAATATTGAGAATAAAGACATAAGGGAACTCAAGCCCCTTACTCTTATGAATACTCATTAGTTCTACAGCATCCTTAGGTGGTGCCACAGCGACATTGGCAAGATCATGCTGGGCTTCCAAGACTTGGTCAATCATTCGAATAAAGCGAGATAATCCCTTGAAATTACTCTTTTCAAACTGATCGGCTCTTAGGGCAAGGGCGTAGAGATTTGCCTGTCTGGCCTGTCCATTTGGTAAAGCACCAACATAGTCATAGTAAAAGCGGTCGCTATAAATTTTCCAAATGAGATCATAAAGTGAATGCGTTTTGGAATACAAACGCCAATCTTGGACGGTTTCCATGAAAAAGCCTAGCTTCTTTTGTAATTCAGCTTTGATTAAATCCTTTTGAAGACCAATTTTCTCCTGAGCATTGACTAGTTTCTCATAAAAGTTTTCTTGAACCTTATCCTCGGATTTCTGAAGGGCTAATCGAGCCAATTCATCTTCATCAAAGCTAAACATTGGAGACTTCATTAAAGCAACTAAAGCGAAATCTTGAAGAGGATTATGGATGACTCGAAGAGTGTCTAACATAACTTGGACTTCTAAAGACTGTAAATAGTTGCTTTGAGCACCATCTGTCTTGACTGGAATCCCATACTCCGACAAAGCAAGTAGAACCTGGTCATTGCGACTTCTGCTTGCAGTCAAAAGAGCAATATCCTTGAAGGGCACACCTTTATCATTATGAAGATGAATTATCTCCTTAAGCACCATTCGCATTTCACCAGTCAGTTTGTTGGTTACTAATTCCTCATCGTCATCACTATCATCATCCTTATCATATAAGAGAACTTCTGCCTTGTTTTCAGGATTTGCTTGTATATCAGTATTCCCAAAAACAAGCTGGTGCATACCATCATAAGAAATCTCTCCAACTTCCTCGTCCATAAGATGTTTAAAGACATCATTAGTAGCATCAAGAACTTCTGAACTACTACGGAAATTTTCTTTAAGCAGAATTAACTGACCTTCTTTGCCATCTTGAGCAAAGCTATTAAATTTTTCATTGAAGATTTGGGGATCTGCTTGTCTGAAACGATAAATAGACTGCTTAATATCTCCTACCATAAAACGATTATGCCCGTTAGAGAGAAGTTCCAACATTCTTTCCTGGATATGGTTGGTATCTTGGTACTCATCGACCATGACTTCGTGGAAACGTTCTTGATATTCTTGTCGAACCTGAGGGGAGTTTTCTAAAATTTCAATGGTATAGTGGCTAATATCAGCAAATTCAAAGGCGTTTTCTTCACGTTTACGTTGTCGATAAGCTACAACAAAATCTCTCATGAAAACTTGGAAAGTCTTAGCTAAGTCCCAAGACTCTTGATGATATTTTTCCTGGAATTTCAATAAAGTAAGTTGGACATTTAATGCAATTAACTTTTCAAACTTATCTTTTCTCTCTTGATTGTACGCTTCTTTTAGAGCTTGGAGTTCAGCCTTGCGACTAGCATTTGTGAGAGCACGGCCACCCTTATCCTTAGAAATATTCACAACTCGCTCTAGAACTTCTTGATATTGATTAAAAGTTGATTCGTTGGTTAAAGCTCCAATTTCATCAAGAACTTGTTGGACACATTCTAAGTAGGCTGCTTTCCCAAATTCCTTAGCATCATTCTCTAGATGGTAACGGAAGAAACTTTCCAAATCCCAGAGTCTTTGCTGAATGTCTTGAGCTAGCTTTTCTTTAGAACTTGTAAAATCGGCCTTTTCGAATCCTTTTATGAAAGATTCCTGTAGCCAATCCTGGGGATTACTAGTGGATTGTAAGAACTCATAAATCATATAGACCTGTTTACGCAAACCACGCGCATCCTTGCTTTTTCCTGCAAAGTTTTTGACTAGCTGACTAAACTGTTCTTGTTCCTTACTTTGGTAGTGACTTTCGAAAACTTGTCGAAACACATCATTCTTTAAGAGGAGTTGCTCACTTTCATTCTCAAGAATGCGGAAGTTTGGAGCAAGGTCGAGAAGATAGCCATGTTTGGTTAGGAACTTCTGAGTAAAAGAGTCCATGGTCCCGATCGCAGCGTTTGGTAAATCAGCTAATTGTCTTCCAAGATGTTTTTTTAGCTCCAAATCTTGAGTCTCTTGGATTTGTTGGCTGATTTTCTTTTCCAAGCGTTCTTTTAACTCGGTTGCTGCCTTTACCGTAAAGGTTGAGATAAAGAGTTGGCGAATCTCAACACCACGCGCTAGTTGATCAAGAATTCGTTCAGCCATGACAAAGGTTTTTCCTGAACCAGCTGATGCTGAGACCAGAATGTTTTGACCAGAACTGTAAATAGCTTGAATTTGTTCAGCAGTTTTCTTGGGTTTCTTGTTAGACTGAGCTTCTGCTACTTGCAAGGCTGCAATCTCTTCTTGGGATAAAAATTTCATCGCTCCAACTCCTCTCTGATTTTATTAAACCATGCTTCTTTATCATTGCTCTTAGCAACCTTATCTAACAATCTAGCCTGACCTAGATGGTAATTAGCTTCAAAACCTGTAATAGCTTGATATTGTTGAACATAAGGTGCAATGCTTCTACCGTTTTCTGTATAGGGATTGATCGCAAATTCACCAGATAAAATCTTCTCTGCCGCTTTTTTGTAGAGAAGGGCATTATAGTCCAACAATAACTGGAATTCCTCATCAGACAACTGATAAGTCTTGTTTTTATTGTAAAACTCTCCAAGGTTTTTTATCTCTTTTTCAAGAAAGAGGCCTTGGTATTTCATAGTCTTATTCGTTTCTGTTACTGCCTTTGAAAGAGTTTTAGCAGTTTGTAATGACTGAATTGGTTCAGCCATTTCTAGGTACATAGCTCCAAAGAAGTCTCTATTCCCTTCTTGCTTGAGGGCAGCTAGATAGGTTGGTAATTGCGAGTTAAGACCATTATAAAACATAGGGAACTTGAACTGAGTCAAAGAAGACTTATAATCTACAACACCGATAGCTCCATCTGATTTTAGACGGTCAATTCGGTCAACCTTACCACGAACATAGAGATTTCGACCATTATCTAGCTGAATAAAGGCTTGTTCCTTGCCACCAAAGACTGCCTCTTCCTGAATCGTTTCAACATCCGCATTATGTCGAAGAATATGTCCAGTAGCGCGTGCGACATCCAAGAGGACTTCCTTAGTAAATTGAGCCTCCAAACTTTTCTGATAAATAGCTTGAAACTCACGTTCTTGACTGGTTTCAGAGATAGCTTGTTCTAAACGACGATCAAAGGATTCATAACTCGGAAGTTTCAATGCACGTTCAAAAATACGATGCAAGAAATTACCGTGACTTCTTGCATCAGGACGCAGACGCAATTCTTCTTGCAAACCTAAGACATAACGGAGATAGTAACTGTATTCATTACGGTAAAATTCTGTTAATCCAGAAGTAGATAGATAGAAATCTTGTTCCTGCGGATATAAAGCTTCTAGTGTATCTCTAGCTAAAGTTTTGCTTTTCGGACTTGTTGGAAGGACGGGATTTTCTAAACCTTGGTCTTCCAACTTTTTACCCATCACACGAGCCAGAACTTTTACAAAAGTTAAGTCTTGGTCACTTGTCTCACTCTCACCTTGCTGATGATAGGCAACAAGACTAGACAAAAGACTGTGATAAGAACCAATATCATCCTTTGTTAGATTTTTTCGGTCAATTCTCTTTTCAATCTTGCTAAAACCAAAGTCTTGTAATTCTTTCAGATATACTGACTCTTTACACTCATTTTCATTGAGTAAACTTGGTGCTGATAAGACCAATTCCTTCCTAGCAGAGTTGACCAAAGAAAGCATGGTATAGCGATTCTTCTTGAGGTTTTCTTGACTTGCAATCAGTAATTGAGAACCTTCTTGAGTTGCTCGGTTCAGCACTTCTCTTTCTTCATCGCTCAACAAACTGGTGTTTTGAGCAATTTTAGGTAGATGATCTTGAGTTAAACCAAGTGCATAGATGTAATCAGATGTCAAAGGTGCAATCAAATCATAACTTTGCACCAGGACAGTATCTACTGTTGCTGGGATTGTACGATAATTGGACAAGCTTATGCCTGAATGAAGAAGAGCTAAGAAATCATCCAAAGTGACCTGAGAACCTTCAAATACAGTTGCAAATTGCTCCATTACGTGGCAAAAGGCCTTCCAGACCTCCTCTTGTCTTTCTTGCTCCGCTACTTCCATTGTTGCAGATAAGGTTTGTAACTGCTTGGTCAAATAAGCATCTTTCAAAAAGTTGCTCCATCTTGCAAGAAGATTCTCGGCTTTTTGCTTACGACTGGTTAATAACGTTTCTAATGGATCTAGAACAAGAACACGAAGCTTATTTAATTTTTCTAAATCAAATTTCCCATGATGATTTTTTGTAAATTCTTGTTTAAAACTAGAAAGACCATCAATACCTAAGTAACGAAGATATTGCTCAAAGCTATCGATTTCCTCTTGACTAAGGTCGGTATATAAGCCGGTTCGTAGGAGATTAATCAAATCTTCTTGACGGAAATTGTATCGTTTCAAACGCCCGATGGATTCTACGAATTGAGTTAGAGGATGATGAGCCATAGACTCACTCTTGCCCAAATAAAAAGGAATCTGATATTGATTAAAAATTGTCTGCAAGGATAGTTTATAGGACTCTACGTCACCAAGTAGGATTCGAAAATTCTTATAGCTAAGTTTTGGCTCTTGGTGCAATTTCTGACGAATACTACGAGCAACTAACTCCAACTCTTCTTTTTGGGTCAGACAAGACCAGATTTGCAAGTCCTTTCTATCTTCGTCATTCACATCTAAACTAATTTCGGAATAATCATAGGCACTTTCGAGAAGTTTTGAGGCTTTGGCAAAGGCATCAAGATTTCCGTGTTCTTGACATGCATTTTCTGCCTTGGTCTGATATTTAAAAGCTAAATGGCGTAGAAACTCAACACTGGCTTGGTAGAGGTTCCCTTCAGTAAACGGACTTGTATAAGCTTTTTTAGTCGCATAAACCCCAATAACAATTTCAACACCCTTACGATGAAGCAAATCCACTAGGTGTTCCTCTTCTGCAGAAAATCGGGTAAAACCATCAATAACTAAGGCAATCGAACTAAAATCACTACTTACCTTGTTTTCTTCGATAGCATTGATCAGATATGATAATTGACTCCCTTGCGAAACTTGACCTTGATTCAGATAAGCTGTTACCTTTTTAAAAATCAAGAGTAAATCAGAACGTTTATCAGCGTCAGATAGACTTTCTAAATCCAAAAAGCTCATCTTCGCAGTTGTCATTTCATGATAAATCTCAATCAGTTGTTGGATGAATTGCGGATCTTGCTTAATAGCCCCGTAAACACGCAAATCCTTAGCGTCTATCTCAGACAAACATTTATAGAAAACCATGCCCAGACCAATATCATCGAGACTAGACTTCGCTGGTATATCGTTTAAAATCAGATAACGAGCCATTTGAGCAAAGCGCGTGACTGTGATCGCAAAAGAAGCCTGCTGACTCAAGCACTCCAGCACGGCACGTTCCTTTTCAAAAGAAAGAGAGTTAGGAGCTATGTAAAAGACTCGTTTGCCTTGGGCAACCAGTCCTTGAGCCTCCTTGGTCAGGATTTCTGTCAAAGAAGTCCGAATGTCGGTATAAAGTAGTTTCATCTCTGCCTCATTTGATTTTTTCATTACCTTTCATTATACCATTTTTTGACTGCTAATCCTATAAATAGAGAGTTCTTAAACTACTGATAAAAAGTAAAATGCCAGAAATTTCCGGCATTGATCGATAAACACTAACTTCATGAAAATACGAGAAGCCATAATTCCCAAAATGCTGTAATGTTAATCATGATATGGAGCAAAATAGGATAATAGAGAGAATGAGTTTTTCGGTAGAGGAATGCACAAATTGCTCCTCCACTTGCATAGGTGAAAAAGGCGAGTGGTGTTAAACCTGAACTGACATGCACATAGCCAAAGATACAGGCTGATAGTAAAACATCTCCATACCAAGGTGAATCTTTCAAAAAAGTATTCATGATAACTCCTCGATATACCAATTCTTCTGTAATTGGTCCTAGCAGACAAACAATAAGTAAAAGATAAGGTAACTCTTGTCGCCCTGTCATCTCAACTAATTCATTTAAAGCGATTTGATTGGATGTTGCTGGGGTTAAAAAAGAAAACACAATATCTGAAAGATAACTGACTCCATAAGCAAGAAGCAAATAAACTAGATATCTCCATTTCCACTTCAACTCAAGCATTTTTCTACCTTCGAATACTAGTAAATATAGCATAGCTAGAAGAATAACGATAAACTCTAAAATAGAAAGAACCTGAAAAAATTCTCGACTAGCGGCTACAAATCTAGCTGAAAAGTGATTAAAAATCCACCAAAACCATGTCTTCCTATAAATAATTACTAACAAGGCTAGTAAAATCTGTACTGTTCTTCTTTTCATGATAAACCCTCTGCTTTTTTATCCACTATCAGTATATTGCAAGTTTAGTATAGCATATATTTGCAAAAAAACTTCTTCCAATCATGAATTGTAATTGAAACGTCCTAAATTGACATAGTAATCCTTATTTCATCCAAAATATGCTATAATATAGACAAAATACGTGAAAAGGAAATACTATGATTAAACTACTTGCTCTGGATATGGATGGAACTCTACTCAACGAATCCAAGGAAATCCCTCAGGCTCATATTGACGCCATTCATAAGGCTATCGACAAAGGCGTCAAACTGGTTCTCTGTACTGGTCGTCCACTCTTTGGAGTCCTCCCATATTATAAGAAACTGGGTCTGGATTTGGAAAATGAATACGTCATCGTCAACAATGGATGTTCTACCCACCAAACCAGTGACTGGGGCCTTGTTGACTGGCGGGAACTTAGCAAATCAGACATCGAATACCTCAATGACCTTGCTGAAAAGAGTGATGTTCAATTAACTCTCTTTGATGAAGAGCACTACTTCGTTCTCGGAGGCGAACCAAATCCTATCGTAAAATACGATGCGACACTCGTCTTTTCTGACCTGACTGAAATTTCACTAGAGGAAGCTACCAGTGGAAAATATCGCATGTTCCAGGGTATGTTCTTAGGTACAAAAGAACAAACAGATGATTTTGAACAACGATTTGCTGATGAACTTTGTCAGAGATTTAGCGGAGTTCGTTCACAACCAGTTATCTATGAAGCAATGCCACTCGGTACCACAAAAGCTTCTGCTCTTTCTCGCTTGGCTGAGATTTTGGATATCCAACCTTCTGAAATCATGGCCATGGGTGATGCCAATAACGATATTGAGATGATAGAATTTGCAGGGCTTGGGATTGCCATGGGAAATGCCAGCGACTACGTCAAATCTCTCGCGGATGCCGTAACTGCTAGCAATGAAGAAGATGGTGTTGCACGCGCTATTGAGAAATATATTTTGTAGAAAATAAGCCCAGTCAACTAGTATTTCTAGCCAACTGGGCTTTTTATTTTTAGAAACTTAAAAACTTTAGAAACACTTTAGAAATGCTTGACGATTCTTTGATATCTATGCTTTATACTAGAATTATAAAAATAAAACATCTTATACTCTTCGAAAATCAAATTCAAACCACGTCAGCTTCGCCTTGCCGTACTCAAGTACAGCCTGCGGCTCGCTTCCTAGTTTGCTCT
>NZ_JUOS01000073.1 GCF_001075875.1 Streptococcus oralis | reverse complement strand
GAGTAAGATATTGTCTTTAACAGAAAGCGTATCTAACAAATTGAAGTCTTGGAAGACAAAACCTAACTTTTCACGACGGAAGCTTGATGCTTCAGTATTTTTAATGGTAGCTGTGTCTGTTCCGTTTAGGAAAACCTGACCACGAGTTGGTTTGTCAAGCATGGCGAGAATATTGAGGAGAGTTGATTTCCCAGAACCAGACTCACCCATGATGGCAACATAGTCGCCTTTTTCTACAGTAAAATGAATATCTTTCAGGGCTTCTACTTGGTTGCCTTGGAAACGTGTTTTATAAATCTTTTGAACGTGTCTTACATCTAATAATGTCATGATAATCTCCTTTTTAATATCCCATTAATTGAAACTGAGCCTGCATTATAGCGCAACCGAGCTGAACTCGCTCGATCTCTTTTGGACTTGCTTTACTTGTTTGTTTCTTTTGTAAAATATTTTTCATAGTTTTGCTACTTTATCTTTCTGATATAAGTGTACTCTAAAAAAAGAGTTGGTTCCATAACATAACCTTACAAAAGAGGTCTGTAATCTTACATTTTTGTAAGATTGGATTATTTTTTTGATATGAACTACTATTAGTTTACCACAAATTTTTAAGCAAAAGAAAAACCCTTGATACTACAAGGGTTTAATACTTCAAATGAATGGTAATATGGTTACCAAAACCAACCTTCGTCATCATTGATAGGTTGGGCTTCTTTAATCTTGCGTGGGCCTGTTCCATACATTTCAGCTTCGATATCTTCTTTTGTTGGTAGGATCGAAGCTAGGATAATGTAGATAATAATCCCGAGTCCAAAGTTTGCGATTGTAAAGATTGCAAAAAGGAAACGAACTAGGGTTACATCAAGATTCCACTTATCAGATAGACCTGCAAGAACACCTGATATCATGCGATTTCTTCTCATTTTATAAAATTTTGTATTCATAATTTATTCCTCTTTCGGATTTCTTAATCTTAGTATAGCACTAAGCTAGATTTGCTACATCAGTCCTTAGGCCGATTTAACAAGAGGAGTTTACCACGACAGACACCACAACGATAGCGCTTTGTATCGATTTTTCGCTTTCTTTGATATGTTTGATGACAAGCTTGACAAGTATAGATTAAGCTTGGCTTTTGACTGGCACTTGATAAGGGAGGAACAAAGCGTAGACCATTGACCTCTTTTAGAAGCTGCTTAAAGGTTAAATCCTTATGTTGATAGCCCTTACCTTCAAAATAAAGGTGATAATGGCAGAGCTCATGACGGACGATTTTCCGAAACACCTCTATACCAAGTTCTTGATAGACTTTTGGATTAAAATCCAAATGCCCGTCATTTGGAAAGAATCGTCCACCTGTCGACCGCAGACGAGTATTCCACTGAGCTTGATGTTTGAAAGGTTTTCCAAAATCCTCTAAAGAGACCTGTTTAACGTAATCAGTTAGATTCATTTGGTGCAAGAAGCGACAGATTCACTTTTTCGCGGTCAGCATCGATTTTCTTCACCCAAACGGTTACCAAATCGCCGACCGATACTACTTGACTTGGATGTTTGATAAATTTCTTGCTCATGTGAGAGATA
This sequence comes from Streptococcus oralis, assembly GCF_001075875.1. Taxonomy (GTDB): domain Bacteria; phylum Bacillota; class Bacilli; order Lactobacillales; family Streptococcaceae; genus Streptococcus; species Streptococcus oralis_I. The sequence goes on along the minus strand of NZ_JUOS01000073.1, from coordinate 5,693 downwards.
TGAATCAGGCCATCCTCGTGAATACCAATGTCAACAAAGGCACCGAAGTCAACGACGTTACGAACAACGCCCTCAAGCTGCTGGCCAACTTTCAAGTCTTTGATATCCAAGACATCCTGCCGAAGGACTGGAGCGTCAAAAGAATCACGGAAATCACGACCTGGTTTGAGAAGGTCTGCGATAATATCTTTAAGTGTTTCTTGACCAAGGTCTAGCTCTTGGGCCATTTCCTTGATTGAAATAGATTTGAGTTTGGCTTGCGCTTCTTCATTTAGTTCTTTAATGTCCAAACGTTTGAAGAGTTCCTTGACTGCAGCATAGTTTTCTGGGTGAACACCAGTATTGTCAAGGATATTGCTACTTTCAGGGATACGGAGGAATCCTGCAGCCTGTTCAAACGCTTTAGCACCTAAACGGGGAACTTTCTTGATTTGAGCTCGTGAGGTGATTTTTCCTTCTTCTTCACGATACCTAACAATATTTTCTGAAATAGTTTTGTTAAGCCCTGCGACATGAGATAGCAAGGCTGGACTAGCTGTATTGATATTGACACCGACTTGGTTAACTACTGTATCTACCACGAAATCAAGACTTTCAGATAGTTTCTTTTGGCTAACATCGTGTTGATACTGCCCAACACCGATGGATTTAGGGTCAATTTTAACCAATTCAGCAAGTGGGTCTTGCAAACGACGAGCGATTGAGATTGCCGAACGTTTTTCAACAGTTAAGTCAGGAAACTCTTGACGGGCAAGTTCACTAGCTGAGTAGACAGATGCACCGCTCTCATTAACAATGATATAGCTGACCTCTGGAAAATCCTTAAGCACTTCGGCGACAAAAGCTTCACTTTCACGACTAGCAGTTCCATTTCCGATAGCGATGATTTCAACACCGTATTGGCCAATCAAATCTGCCAAATCACGCTTGGCTTCTTCAATCTGACGAGCTGAAGCTGGTTTTACTGGGTAAATGACTTGTGTCGTCAACATTTTACCAGTCGCATCTACGACTGCAAGCTTGGCACCTGTACGAAAGGCAGGGTCAAATCCAAGAACCACGCGCCCTTTAAGAGGTGCAACAAGGAGAAGATTTCGAAGGTTTTCTGAGAAGAGTTGAATGGCTCCTTCTTCTGCCTTCTCAGTTAGTTCGGTACGAATACGGCGCTCGATAGCTGGTAAGACTTTTTTCTTAACAGATTGCTGAATAACTTCTTCAATATAGGCATTTTTAACCTTAAAACGAGCAGCAAAGAAGGCTTGAATACGTTCAACCGCATGCTCAAAACCAATCTTCAAGATGCCTAACTTTTCACCACGATTAAGGGCAAGTGTACGGTAGCCCTGCATGTTAGCAACCGTTTCCGAGAAATCGTAATAAATCTGAAAGACTTGCTTCTCATCCAAACTTTCGTCCTTGACTTGTGAAGTAATCTTAGAATGTCTAAGGACCTCTTGATAAGTCATCGAACGTAAGGTGACATCCTCAGAGAGAGCTTCAACCAAAATATCAACTGCACCTGCTAAAGCATCTTGTGGAGTCTCGAATCCTTCACAGACAAATGCTTCTGCTTCTTTTTCTAGGTCAGAAACATTCTGTAAGATTAAGCGAGCAAGAGGGGAAAGCCCTGCCTCACGCGCAATCGTTGCCTTGGTGCGACGTTTTTCCTTATAGGGAAGATAGAGCTCTTCAACGTCTGCAAGTTTTTCAGCAGCTAAGATGGCTTCTTCTAACTCTTTGGTCAACTTGCTTTGTTCTTGAATCTTAGCCAAGACCGCTTCCTTACGGTCATTGAGGTTAGTAAGACTTTTATCAAGGTCGATAATAGCTTTAATAGCCACCTCATCCAAACTACCAGTCATGTCCTTACGATAACGAGCGATAAAAGGAATGGTTGCTCCTTCTGCTGTCAAAGACAAGACCATATCAATTTGCTTTAAGGTTACACCCAAATCTTGGGAAATTTTTTCATATTTTTTATCCATAAGACTATTATACCATAAGGAAGAAAGCTTGTTTTCATTAATGTCACAGTTAGCTTGGCATTTGTTGAAGATAAAAATTCATTTGTCTTGTCAATTTAAAATTAAACTTTTTGGCTGAAATAATAGTATAATAGAGGAAACAATAAGAATCGAGGTATGCCTTATGGCTGTTAAATTTACAAAAACTGATGACTTAGATAAGATGTTCGAAGAGTTCGCTAAACTACCTGATTTAAAGCAAGTGACATTTCCAGATGACAAAGAAAAGAAAGATAAAGCAGAAAAGAAAAAATAGATGACGATTTTTCAAAGTCTGCCTTCAAGTATTTTACAGGCTGGTGCTATCTTTCTATCAATTATCATTGAAGCTTTACCCTTTGTCTTAATGGGTAGCATTATCTCTGGTGCTATTGAAGTCTACGTCACACCTGAGAAGGTTTATACATTTCTCCCTAAAAATCGTTTGGGGAGAATCTTTTTTGGTACCTTTATAGGATTTCTCTTTCCTTCTTGCGAGTGCGGAATCGTTCCAATTATCAATCGTTTCTTGGAGAAGAAGGTTCCTAGCTATACAGCGGTACCTTTTCTAGTAACGGCTCCCATCATCAATCCTATCGTTCTCTTTGCGACTTATTCAGCTTTTGGTAATTCATTTAAAATGGTGTTACTACGTGCTTTAGGGGCAATACTCATTGCTATGATATTGGGTATTTTCCTTGGATTTTTCTGGGAGGAACCTATTCAAAAGGAAAATAGACTAGCTTTTCATGAACATGATTTTTCTCATTTAACGAAAGGTCAGAAACTTCTTCAAGTCTTTATCCAAGCTATTGATGAGTTCTTCGATATGGGGCGTTATTTGGTTTTTGGCTGTCTGTTTGCCAGCATTGTCCAGGTCTATGTACCAACTCGGATCCTGACTTCTATCAGTGCAACACCACTCCTTGCTATCGTTCTCTTGATGGTCCTATCCTTCCTTCTATCACTCTGTAGTGAAGCTGATGCCTTTATTGGCTCTTCGCTTCTCTCTAGTTTTGGCTTTGCTCCAGTGCTTGCCTTTCTGGTTATTGGCCCTATGCTTGATGTCAAAAATCTACTCATGATGAAGAATTATCTTAAAACTCGCTTTATCTGGCAGTTCATGACCATCGTAACTCTTGTTGTTCTTGTCTATTCTTATATAGTCGGGGTGATGCTATGATACGATTTTTTATTTTGATGAGTTATTTTTTCTTAACCCTTTATCTGCATCTATCAGGTAAGCTCAATCAGTATCTAAACCTCCACTACTCTTATCTGGCTTATATCACTATGTTTTTATCTTTGCTACTAGCCATCGTACAAGCCTATGTTTGCTTCAAGCGTTTGAAAGAACATAGTCACTTACATAGTTTTTCAGCCAAGCTTGCGAGTTTTGTCCTCTTAAGTTTACCCTTGTTAGTTGGATTTACATTTCCAACTGTCGCTCTAGATTCGCAAACAGTATCGGCCAAAGGATATTATTTCCCTTTGTCGGAAGGAACTGACAAGGCAATCCAAGCAAGTGAAGGAACTAGCAGTCAGTATCTTAAACCAGATACGAGTAGGTTTTATTCACACACAGCTTATGTAGATACTGTTCGTAAGAGTGCTGATAAATACTTGTCCCAATCAAGCATTGTCATCAAGGATGAGAATTACTTGGAAGTCATGGAAGTTATCTACGATTTTCCAAATGAATTTGAAGGTAAGGAAATAGAGTTTACTGGCTTTGTTTACAACGATCCAAATCATGCCAATAGTCAATTTGTCTTTCGCTTTGGTATCATGCACTGTATCGCTGATTCGGGAGTTTTTGGCCTTTTGACCACAGGAAATACCAATCAGTATGACAATAACACCTGGGTAAGAGTCAAAGGTAAGATTAGCAATCATTATCACAAGGAACTCAACCAAGTCCTCCCAACCCTTGAAGTTCAATCCTTTATCAAGGTTGATAAACCAGAGAATACTTATGTTTACAAAGAATTTTAAAAAAGTAGCCTGAGTGGGCTACTTTTTATTGTCTAATAAAGCTCTGACTTCTTCCGCTCCGATCTCATCTCCGGCCTTATCAAAGAGTTGAATAGCGTGACTAAAATAATCATGGGATTTACTCGAATCAAGTTTTCGACAAATCTCTCCCAATCCTCTATAAGCGCAGGCATGAGCGATAAGGTCATCTGTCTTTAGAGCTGAATTTAGCGACTGCTGCATATATGTCTTTGCTTCAACTAGTTGACCTAACTTCAATCGTAAATAACCTTGCTCATAGTCATTAACAGAAGTTTTTAGAGCATCCTCCGCAAAAACTTGTTCAATTACTTCTCGCTCTTTTTCAATATAGTTAAGAGCAGTCTGAAAATCATTCATTTCACGATAGACCATGGCTAACTGGTGATATCCTATATGTTCATTTTCTTTATCTTGACTTGATATTGCTATTTCAAGATATTTTTGATAAATCAGTAAAGCTTCTTTATAGTCTTTTTCAAAGAACTTGATATAACCCAGCAAATTGAGAAGGCTGTAATCCTTGCAAGTTTCTAACGAGAAAGTTTCTGAGACTAATTTCTTGGCCTCTTCAATCTTCCCCTCAAACAATAATTCCCAGGCTTGATTCATGCTTATTCTCCTCTAGCTTATGTTGTATAGAAATCAATCGACAAATCACTATCAGACTCGTATTTTTTCCAGGCTATACTGAAGCCATAATAGTCTTCAAATTCTGGATGCCAGTCATAATAAAGTGGGATACGGCTAAATTTTCTTGCAACTACTTCATCTTAAAATTCTGGAGATTCTCCTGCAGTAATTCCAAATTGAAGGCAATTTAATTCCCAAGTGTTTCCCCAAACATTTTCATCTGATAGAACGTCAATCCAACGAGAGGCGTCAATATCAAAATCTGCACATAACTCTAGAGTAAAGAATTTTCTATAGTTTATTTTGGCGGGCTTAATATAAAAGGCACCATCCACCTGATACTTTTTATCTCTAGCTTGGATTTGTGAGACTTTCATTGGAATAGGAACTCCATTTAACTCTAACCAAAAGTGTCCCAAGGGAGTTTTGATTGCATGGTAAATTTGTTTAGACTCTATATTTACTTTGTTCGAGCAAGCATTTAGAATTCTTCCATGTTTAACTAGATTTGCACAAACTATTGTAGAAGTCAGTGGATCAAAATCTGTATACCTACGAATGACACGTTTTAACTTTTCGACGGGAAAAGTGATATCCTTTGGTAGGGCATGATACTTCTGGACAACTAAAGCAGTTTTTTCAGTATTTTCCTTCCCGGTTGGAACAATCACACCATGCCCGACATGAATAGTTGGGTCGTCACAGATATAAGTATAACCATTTCCACCTTCTTGAAACTCAACAACTACAATATTTAACTCTTGATCAGGATCGAAAAGTGGTTCTGCTTTTGCACTGGTCTGGCGCTCATAAAAAGTGAAACAATCTTTATTATCCTCTTCACCAAAGACCATAAAACTACCACAATTTGGGCATTTCCACATATAGAAGGAAGCCTCTGAAATGTCTTCATAGGAAACTGTATCATTACCATCTTTTTTATTCATGATTTCTACTAATAACTCATCCGAATAAACCGAATAAGCATTTGGATCAGGGGCTTTGTGGTCGTTCATTGCTTGACCACATCTACAAGTCCATTTT
>NZ_JUOS01000072.1 GCF_001075875.1 Streptococcus oralis | reverse complement strand
TTGGTAGTAGCGCATGACTGTTAATCATGATGTCGTAGGTTCGAGTCCTACTGGCGGAGTCGGATGAAAGGAACACTAATTTGGTGTTCCTTTTTTTGATTCTTTGTCCGATGTAATGAGGGGGGAGGCATACCTAACATACGGATAGATAATGATTTGTGTCCGAAAATAAAACTAAGGAAATTGTATTGCATTAGTATTAGCCTAATAAGAACAACAAAATAGGCTCCATAATATCCATAGGGGGTTGATTCTCTATAACTATTATAGAGCTTTTTATTAATTTGTATCCCCTAACATTTTCATTAAAAAGTCCGTGATTTCTTGTGGACTTTCTTTTTTTCCGTGGGCAATCCAGGTTTGACAGACTCCAAAGAGAGCATTTGTTAGGTAGACGCTACTGTATTCTAATTCTACTTCATTTAGTTTGAGTTGCATAAAACGTTTTTGAAGGTCTGTGCTCAGTAGGATGTGAAGTTTATTTCTCAAGAAATTTTGAATTTCCTTGGTTCCATTTTCAGATAAAAGAGCTGCTAGAAGTGGTTCTGATTCTAAGTATTCAAATACTTCTAGAATGGCATCTCGTTTGTGATTAGCATGTTTTTGAAAGATATATTCGAAGGTATGAAATAGTTTACTTTGGTAATGTTCAATCATATCGTATTTATCTTTGTAATGAGTATAGAAACTGGAGCGGCTAATTCCAGCTTTTTGTGCTAATTTAACAGTTGTAATCTGATCGAATGGTTGTTCCATCAATAATTCTACCATAGCATTTTCGATAATGCGCTTGGTTTTTAATCGTTTATTACTCTCTTGCATGTTCCCTCCAGATGAACATTTTTAGACAATGTGTTTAAAAATAGATTTTTTATCTTGTCTTTTTATTTTTTTTATGTATAATCTATTATATCAAAAATTTAGACAAGTAGTTTAAAAAAGGAGACAATATGTTTAAAGAATGGAAAGCAATCTTTAAAAAACCGACATTTATTATTGTCATGATAGGAATTTCCTTAATTCCAGCTCTTTACAATATCATTTTCTTATCATCAATGTGGGATCCATACGGTAAACTTTCGGAGTTACCTGTAGCAATTGTTAATAAGGATCAAGCTGCTACTTATAACGATGAAAAACTCACTATTGGTGAAGACATGGTGTCTAATTTAAAAGATAGTGATAGTCTGGATTTTCATTTTGTAGATGAAGGTGAGGGAGAAAGAGGACTGCGGGATGGAGATTATTACATGGTTGTAACGTTGCCAAGTAATCTTTCTGAGAAAGCTTCTTCTATCCTTACAAATCATCCTGAACAGATGACGATTGACTATCAGACATCAAGTGGTCATAGTTTTATTGCAAGCAAGATGAGTGATTCTGCCATGATACAAATCAAACAGACTGTGGCTACTAAAGTTACTCAATCTTATACCAAAGCTTTATTTGATAAGATGGGGGATTTAAAACTTGGTTTATCTCAAGCGGCAAATGCAAGTTTACAGTTGGCTGATGGTTCGAATCAACTTTCGGATGGGAGTCAAACCTTAACAACCAATCTTCAAACCCTAGCTCAATCGAGTCTCACATTTTCTAATGGTGCTGATCAATTATCTACAGGTTTAGGAACCTATACAGCTGGTGTAAATCAGTTAAATCTTGGTCTTGGTAATTTTAATACTGGTTTAAATCAATATACCAGCGCTATTTCACAAATTGATAATGGATTAAACCAACTGAATTCACAGACACCGGCACTGGTATCAGGATTGACTCAACTTGATGCAGGCACACAAGCCTATACAGGTGGTGTTTCTCAACTCAATTCAGGATTAAATCAATTTTCACTTGGTATTGATACTTATACAAATGGAGTTCAAAGTCTATCATCAGGTGCAAATCAGATTTCTACAAAATCAGAGACTCTACGTACAGGATTAACACAACTTAATCAAGGTATTCAAGAACTTTCTACTCAATTAGATGGTGCAAACCAACAAAAAGATCAGATTAAACAATTAGCAACTAGTTTAGAGCAATTTAATCAAGCTATTCAAAATATTCAAAATATTCAAACAGCAGATAGTGGAGAGATAACACAAGTAACAAACCAGCTTTCTAGTAGTCTATCAACGATTGCAAATTCAGCACAAAGCATCATTACTTCAAATCAAGCTGAAAAAGAAACTACTTTATCAGCTATTCAATCTACGAGTGCTTATCAAAGCTTAACTCCTGAACAACAGGCAGAGATAACTTCTGTGGTTTCTAATCCATCATCTTCTGCCAGTGAGTCAGCACGAACAATTTTAACTACAGTTCAAACGTTACAATCTTCTTTAGAAAATGTAACCACTCAAACAGATAGTCTAACTCAATTAAAGAATCACTCAAGTCAATTATTACCAACTGCTTCTTCAACATTGACAAGTTTGTCAAGCGGATTAACACAGGTTCAAACAGCAATTGACGGTCAGTTATTGCCAGCTAGTCAAACTCTTGCATCTGGTATTGACAGCTATACAAAATCTGTAGACCAAGTAGCTTTAGGAGCAAGTCAGTTGAGTTCGAAAAATTCGAACTTGACAGGAAGTTTCAATAAGTTGCTACAAGGCTCTAATCAGTTGACAGAAAAATCTTCTACATTGACAGGTGCTACTGCTAAATTAGCAGCGAATGGTCCAGAATTAGCAACAGGAATTGATAAACTTGCATCAGGTGTCAACCAAGTAAACAATAAAACATCAGGTTTAACTGCTGGATTTAATCAATTACAAGCGGGTTCTCAACAATTAGCTGATAAATCAGACCAGCTAGTTTCAGGAGCAAATCAACTGGCTAATGGTTCTGAAAAAATAGCTAGTGGAGCAGATCAACTTGCTCAAGGATCTGAAATTTTACAATTAGGACTTGGAAAATTAAGTGATGGTTCAAGTCAATTAAATCAAGGTTTGACAGAGGCTGAGGGGCAATTGCAACAGGCTTCAACTGAACCAACAAATGCAGACTTACTGGCTGCTCCCTTAAGTCTTTCAAAAACTGATACGGACCAAGTAGCAGTTAATGGAATTGCCATGGCTCCGTATATGATATCAGTTGCTCTTTTTGTTGCTGCTATTTCAACTAATATGATTTTTGCTAAATTGCCTTCTGGGCGCCATCCAGAAAGTCGCTGGGCTTGGTTTAAGTCTCGCTTTGAAATTAACGGTATCATTGCTGGTTTGGCAGGAGTATTAGTTTATGGTGGAGTACATTTAATTGGACTTACTGCAGTACATGAATTCAAAACCTTAGCTTTGATCATTTTAACCAGCCTTGCTTTCATGGCGATGGTAACAGCATTGACGACCTGGAATTCTCGCCTAGGCGCCTTCTTCTCTTTAATTTTATTACTCCTTCAATTAGCATCAAGTGCAGGAACTTATCCTTTAGCTTTGACGAATCAATTCTTTAAAACTATTAATCCATGGTTACCTATGAGTTATTCAGTTTCAGGTTTACGACAAACCATTTCTATGACAGGTAATATTCATAGTCAGATTATTTTCCTTATCTTTACAGTAATGATTTTTGTTGCTTTAGGAATGCTAGCCTATCAACCTAAAAAAGCTGAAGAGGACTAAAAACTATCGACCAATTCGGTCGATAGTTTTTTTATCTAGAATATTTTTTTCTTTGAATATCATAAAAAATAAAGACAATAATAGCAATAAGAGAACAACTTGCACCACCAACAAATCCTTTTGGTAAAAAGGAAAGGGTAATAGTTCCTTCACCTTCAGGAACATCAATTTTCATAAATCCAGTTTGTGCCTGTTGAATTTGTAATTTTTTACCATTTTGGTAAGCAGACCATCCTCGGTCGTAAGGAATTGTGAAAAAGATCGATGCCTCATTCTTTATCTTATAATTTACAGTGACTTTATTTTTATAAGAGCTCACTTCTACTGGATTTTCTTTTATTTTGCGTATAGCATCCGTATATTTCTTAGTATCTAAGCGATAGAAAGTTGGAGATTCAAATGATACTTGAGCATTTCCTGGGAACTTAATCTGGATATCAAAAGTTTGTTTATGTTCTGCATATCCAAGATTAAAAAATGTAAAAACATTATCTGTGGTAAAGGATTTTTTTTCACCATTGACAATGATGTCAACTTGCTTTTTCTTATCATTTGAAAAATTTAGCTTGGTCATGGAAAGGTAAACCTGACTATTATCAGGTACTTCAATGCTGTAGCTGATAGTTGCATCTTCAGTATCAGTTCTGTTTAGATTGACAACGTTGTCATCAGAGTCTGTATAATGATTTATCGGATAAAAGTACTCTTCATTTAAGCCGGCAATTTGATTTAAAAATTGAGTTTGGTTATCAAGAGTATGGTCATTAAAAGTGACATCTTTGTAAAGAGACTGTGTAGCAAAAGCAATTGGGAGAGCGAATTGATTTTTATAAAGGGTTAGATTATCTTTTTGATAGCTTGGATGAAAACCATATTTATCTGGATAGGTTTCAGAAATATTGTAGCTGATTCCAAATAAACTATCTGCAATGATAGTATTATTTGCATAACGAAGATTAAGGTTGGTACCTGAAGATTTAAAACCCAACTTATCTAACGTTGTACTTGCAGAACGATTACGAACAGATGAAAATTGTGAGATGCCATTGTAGTTAAATTTCATGCTATCGTTTCCAGTTTGAGTTTGTAACTTTTCAGTTCGTGTAAATGTATCTGGCTGCTGTTTGGTATACTCCAAAATAGCTTCCATACTTGGAATATCTTTATTATAGGTACTACGAGAAGCAAATCCCCATTCTTTCGTAATTCCATTTAATTGAGATGAAGCATTAAAACTAACTTCACTTACTGTAAAGATCAAAATAAGAATTGAAAAGATTTTTAGAGAAATCATTTTTCGGATAAGTGCTAATAACAATAGTAAGTATACCACTAAGAACTCAATCGTTAAGAGTATATTTAATTTAGTTAGAAATGAATAATGATTTTTAAAATAAATGGTTGTCAGATAGCCAAATAAAAGGAAGGTTATTGAGAATAAAATATTCCATAATTTGATATCTTTAAATCTATCTAAAACTTCCGCAGATATATAAATCAAAAGAGTAGAGAAAATCCACGCATAGCGATGAAGAAACATATTTGGCGCGTGCATTCCTTGCCAAAATAGATCTAAGGCTTCTAGATAAAAACTAGCAATGATGATAATGAGTAGAGTTGCATAGCATAGTTTCACGTGAAACTTAATTGATTTTAATGTAAAGAATACAATTGTTAAGATAAAAGGAAGGAGGCCTACAAAAATCATTGGGATGGAACCATATTTAGTTGTATCGAAAGCACCAATGAATTGTTTAGCAAACAGATCTAGATACCAACTGGCATCTGTTTTTATTTTTGTAATAGCGGTTAATTTTTCACCATGAGTTCTTAAATCAAACAAGGTTGGGAGTGTCATGATGAAACTTGTTAAACCAGCGAGTAAGGATGTTAGGAAAAAATCAAGGAAAGAATACTTGCGACTTTTAAAATCCCAGGAAAGTTGGCAAAAATACCAAACTACCAAAAACAGGGCAGTCATATAACCAAAATAGTAATTTTGGATAAATAAAATTGACAAACTTGTAAAGTATAGAATACGTTTTTTTTCCGTTATGAGTAGATGTAAACCAGTTAAAATTAAGGGAATTAAAATAAAAACATCTAACCAGGTTTTAATCTCAAGTTGACTAACTGTAAAGCTCATTAAAGCATATGAGGTAGATAGAGCTAATCGAAGTGGGGCTGGTATATTTTTAAATAGTTTACTCAAGCTAAAAAAGGTTGACAGACCTATCAAGCCAAATTTCAACAAGGTTGAAAGATAAACTGCATCTGGCATGCTTGACACATCAAAAAAATAAACAAGAGGAGATAGAAAACTACCAAGGTAATAACTGGACAAGGCATAAAAATTGAGACCTAGACCGCTGGTAAAAGTATAAAATAGACTATCACTCCCATGTAAAATATTACGAAGATTAAGATCGAAAATAACATATTGATGAAATCCATCCCCTAATAAAGGTGAAGTATCACTATTCCAGTAGATACCTTGAGAAAGATAGACTCCGAACATAATCACTAGGGGAATGATGAAAGAAATAAGATAGGTCCAATAGTTTCTGAAAAATGTTTTCATGTTACCTCATAGAATGTTAGAAAACTCAGTTGGTTAATCCAACTGAGTTTTAAAGTATTATTTAGTCTTTCCAAAGTTCTTTGACTTTTGCTTGTACTTCAGCATTTTCTAAGAATTCATCATAGGTTTCATCGATACGGTCGATTACACCGTTTTTAGATAGGATAATAATGTGGTTAGCCAATGTTTGAATGAACTCATGGTCATGGCTGGCAAAGATGATAGATTCTTTGAAGTTTTTCAATCCATCGTTCAAACTTGAAATAGATTCCAAATCTAAGTGATTAGTAGGATCGTCAAGTACTAGAACATTTGATTTCAAAAGCATGAGTTTCGATAGCATCACGCGCACTTTTTCTCCACCTGACAAGACATTTACAGGTTTGTTAACCTCATCTCCAGAGAAGAGCATACGACCAAGGAAACCACGCAAGAAGGTATTGTCATCTTCTTCTTTACTTGCGAATTGACGGAGCCAGTCAAGAATAGATTCACCCCCAGCAAAATCAGCTGAATTGTCTTTTGGTAAGTAAGAACGACTAGTTGTAACTCCCCACTTGACAGTTCCTTCATAGTCGATATCACCCATAATAGCACGGATGAGAGCAGTTGTTTGGATATCGTTTTGTCCGATAAGAGCTGTCTTGTCACCTGGACGCAAGATAAAGCTGATGTTGTCAAGAATAGTTTCGCCATCAATCTTGACAGATAGATTTTCTACTGTCAAGAGATCGTTACCGATTTCTCGTTCAGCTTTAAAGTTGATAAATGGATATTTACGACTAGATGGCACAATTTCTTCAAGTTCAATCTTATCAAGCATTTTCTTACGTGATGTTGCTTGTCTTGATTTAGAAGCATTAGCAGAGAATCGAGCAACGAATTCTTGGAGTTGCTTAATTTTTTCTTCTGCTTTTGCATTACGGTCTGCTAGCAATTTAGCAGCAAGCTCAGAAGATTCTTTCCAGAAATCGTAGTTTCCGACATAGAGTTTAATTTTTCCAAAGTCAAGGTCGGCCATGTGAGTACATACTTTGTTTAAGAAGTGACGGTCATGGGATACGACAATAACGGTGTTATCAAAGTCAATCAAGAAATCTTCTAACCAAGTAATAGATTGGATATCAAGACCGTTGGTTGGCTCGTCTAGAAGAAGAACATCTGGTTTACCAAACAAGGCTTTAGCAAGGAGAACTTTCACTTTATCTCCATTTGCTAGTTCACTCATATTTTGGTAATGAAGATCTTCAGGGATATTCAAGTTTTGCAAGAGTTGTGAAGCTTCACTCTCAGCTTCCCAACCACCTAGTTCAGCAAATTCTCCTTCAAGCTCAGCTGCACGAACTCCATCTTCATCAGTAAAGTCTGCTTTCATATAGATAGCATCTTTTTCTTTCATGATGTTGTATAGTTTTTCATTACCCATGATAACAACATCAATAACACGTTCATCCTCATAGTCAAAGTGATTTTGACGAAGCACAGAAAGACGTTCATCAGGTCCAAGAGAAACATGACCAGTTGTAGGTTCGATATCACCAGCTAAGATTTTTAAAAATGTTGATTTACCTGCACCGTTAGCACCAATTAAACCATAGGTGTTTCCTTCTGTAAATTTGATGTTGACCTCATCAAAAAGTTTGCGATCACTAAAACGTAGTGAAACATCAGATACTGTTAGCAATTTTTTTCTCCTATTATATGTAATACTCTAATTCTACTAGAAAATCAGCAAATATTCAAATTTTTATCTGTCAATTATTTGTAAATAATGTTTACAGATAGTTTACAGTTAAGGAGTTAAAATCGTAATTATTTGATAAAAAAAATTACCTGTCTTTTTATCAAAAAAATGCTATAATTGAAAGGACCATATCAAAGGAGAATAAGATGAATAAACCCATTATTTTAACAGGAGATCGTCCAACGGGGAAATTACATATTGGGCACTACGTTGGTAGCTTAAAAAATCGTGTCTTATTACAGCAAGAAGATAAATATGACATGTTTGTTTTTTTGGCTGACCAGCAAGCTTTAACTGACCATGCAAAAGATCCACAAACTATTGTAGAGTCTATTGGGAATGTTGCTTTGGACTATCTTGCAGTGGGATTGGATCCTAACAAATCAACGATTTTCATTCAAAGTCAAATTCCAGAATTGGCAGAGTTGTCTATGTATTACATGAATCTAGTGTCTTTGGCTCGTCTGGAGCGTAATCCTACTGTAAAGACAGAAATTGCTCAGAAAGGATTTGGAGAAAGTATTCCAACTGGATTTTTAGTTTATCCAATTGCTCAAGCAGCAGATATCACAGCTTTTAAGGCTAACTATGTTCCTGTAGGTACAGACCAAAAACCGATGATTGAACAAACGCGTGAGATTGTACGTTCATTCAACCATGCCTATAATTGTGATGTTTTAGTAGAACCGGAAGGAATTTATCCTGAAAATGAAGGAGCAGGTCGCTTACCTGGTCTTGATGGAAATGCCAAAATGTCTAAATCGCTTAATAATGGTATCTACTTGTCAGATGATGCAGATACTTTGCGTAAGAAAGTAATGAGTATGTATACAGATCCAGATCACATTCGTGTCGAGGATCCAGGTAAGATTGAAGGAAATATGGTTTTCCATTATTTAGATGTTTTCGGACGTCCTGAAGATGCTCAAGAAATTGCTGACATGAAAGAGCATTATCAACGTGGAGGTTTAGGTGATGTAAAGACTAAACGTTATCTACTGGAAATCCTAGAACGTGAACTTGGTCCAATCCGTGAACGTCGCCTTGAATATGCCAAAGATATGGGTGAAGTGTATAATATGCTTCAAAAAGGTAGTGAAAAAGCTCGAGAAGTTGCTGGCCAAACGCTATCAGAAGTAAAATCAGCAATGGGTCTAAATTACTTTCATTAATAGATAAAATACGAACTCTAAAACTATCTCTTCTTTAAAGTTAAAGGGATAGTTTTTTTACAGTATCTATTATCAATATAATTGACAAATTTTCATAGAATGGTATGATAGATACAATACAAAAAGCGTCAAGCTCAAAAAGAAAGAAAAGAGGAAACTTCAATGTCTAATTGGGACACTAAATTTTTGAAAAAAGGTTTTACCTTTGATGATGTATTGCTTATTCCAGCAGAGAGTCATGTATTGCCTAATGATGCGGATTTAACAACAAAATTGGCAGATAATTTGACTTTAAATATCCCAATTATTACAGCAGCCATGGATACTGTAACAGAAAGCCAAATGGCTATTGCTATTGCGCGTGCAGGTGGTCTTGGTGTTATCCATAAAAATATGTCTATTGAGCAGCAGGCAGATGAAGTTCGTAAGGTAAAACGTTCTGAAAATGGTGTTATCATTGATCCATTCTTCTTGACTCCAGAGCATACAATTGCAGAAGCAGATGAACTCATGGG
Organism: Streptococcus oralis; assembly: GCF_001075875.1. Lineage (GTDB taxonomy): Bacteria > Bacillota > Bacilli > Lactobacillales > Streptococcaceae > Streptococcus > Streptococcus oralis_I. The sequence goes on along the minus strand of NZ_JUOS01000072.1, from coordinate 31,300 downwards.
ACGTTACCGTATCAGTGGTGTTCCAGTGGTTGAAACTCTTGAAAATCGTAAATTGGTTGGTATTTTAACAAACCGAGACCTTCGTTTTATTTCAGATTACAATCAACCAATCTCAAATCATATGACCAGCGAGAATCTTGTTACTGCTCCTGTTGGAACAGATCTTGAAACAGCTGAGAGCATTCTTCAGGAACACCGTATTGAAAAACTTCCTTTGGTTGATGAAGATGGTCGACTTTCTGGCTTGATTACGATTAAAGACATTGAAAAAGTAATCGAATTTCCAAATGCTGCAAAAGATGAGTTCGGTCGTCTTCTAGTTGCTGGTGCGGTAGGTGTAACTTCTGATACTTTTGAACGTGCTGAAGCACTTTTTGAAGCGGGAGCAGATGCAATTGTCATCGATACAGCACATGGACACTCAGCGGGTGTACTTCGTAAAATCGCTGAAATCCGTGCTCATTTCCCAGACCGTACACTAATTGCTGGGAACATCGCTACTGCTGAAGGTGCGCGTGCCCTTTATGATGCAGGTGTTGACGTTGTTAAAGTCGGTATTGGCCCAGGTTCAATCTGTACAACTCGTGTTATTGCTGGTGTAGGAGTTCCCCAGGTAACAGCAATTTACGATGCAGCAGCAGTTGCTCGTGAATATGGCAAAACAATTATCGCTGATGGTGGAATCAAGTATTCTGGAGATATTGTAAAAGCCCTAGCTGCTGGAGGAAACGCAGTTATGCTTGGATCAATGTTTGCAGGAACAGATGAAGCTCCAGGAGAAACTGAAATCTTCCAAGGACGTAAGTTCAAGACATACCGTGGTATGGGTTCAATCGCTGCTATGAAGAAGGGTTCAAGTGACCGTTACTTCCAAGGCTCAGTCAATGAAGCAAACAAACTTGTTCCAGAAGGAATTGAAGGACGTGTTGCATATAAAGGAGCAGCAGCTGATATCGTATTCCAAATGATTGGTGGTATCCGATCTGGTATGGGTTACTGTGGCGCAGCTAACCTTAAAGAATTGCATGACAATGCTCAATTTATCGAAATGTCAGGTGCCGGTCTAAAAGAAAGCCATCCACACGATGTGCAAATTACAAATGAAGCACCAAACTACTCAATGTAATAAAAAATCTCCTGTAAAACAGGAGATTTTTTATTGTTTACGCCAATGTAAATATCAGTTTACAGATAATTGACCATTCTTTACAGTAAATATACTGAGATTATCAGGTAAGTTTTGAAGATGCTCTAAACTAGTTGTTGTAATAAAGGTTTGAATATTTTGAGATATAGTTTCTAATAATTTAAGTTGACGAGTATTGTCAAGTTCACTCATAACATCGTCAAGTAAAAGTATAGGCGATTCTTTTGTAATGCTCTCCATTAATTCGATTTCAGCTAGTTTAATAGAAAGAACAAGGCTACGATGTTGTCCTTGACTTCCAAAGCTTGCGTCCATTCCATTGATTAAGAAAATCATATCATCCCGATGAGGACCAACTCCAGTATTCTTTTTAAATAAATCTCTTGATTTACTTTTTTGAAGTGCTGCATAGAAAGATTCTGCTAGTTTTTCCTTGTCAGTGAAATTTACAGATGGTTGATAACGAATTGACAATTCTTCTAATTGGTCCGAAATATCAAAGTGTTTTTTACGACCAAAAGATTCCATTTTTTTTATAAATTCTTCTCTGTGGACCATCACCCGACAACCGTAGTCTACTAGCTGGTCATCTAGAACAGATAAAAATGTTTCGTCAATCTGATTTGCTGACTTTAAGTAGGTATTTCTTTGTTTAAGCACATGATTGTAGCTTGACAAATCTGACAAGTATATGGGTTTGATTTGTCCTAGTTCCATATCTATAAACTTACGTCGGATAGCTGGTGCTCCTTTGACAAGTTGTAAATCTTCGGGTGCAAATAGAACAACATTCATGTGTCCAATATAGTCAGATAGCCGAGCTTGCTTTAAGTGATTGACCTTAGTAATACGACCTTTTGTGGTCAAGTCAATCTCAAGTGGTACAGTAGCCGTTCGTTTTTGAAGAATTCCAGAAACTTGAAGCTGCTCTTCTTCAAATCGGATTAAATTCTTGTCTGTCTTTGTCCGATGACTTCTAGTTAAAGCTAAAAAGTAAATACTTTCCAGAAGATTGGTTTTTCCTTGAGCATTTCGACCCACAAATACATTTAATTTAGGATTAAATTCAATTTCGGTATCCTGATAGTTTCTAAATTGCTTGATGGATAAGTTTTTTAGCCACATACTTATCTACCTGGGAAACGTGGTGCACTTTTTGTTTTAGCTTTCGGGGTCTTTTTTGTTGGCTTTTTTTTGACCGTCTTATTCATTTCTTTGATAAGTTTAGCCACACGTTCTTTCTCAAGTTTTTCTTGGAGATATTCTTCCTGTTCTTCTAAGCTCGGTTGCGTCAGAATGATTTGGATTTTCATATCAGGAATGTCGATGGAGTCCCCGATTCTTACTTTTTTCCCACGACGATTTTCCAATTCGCCATTAAAGTAGACAAGATGGTCAGCTAAAAAGGATTTAATGGCTCCGCCACTGTGTATAATACCAAGTTCTTTCAAGAGAGCTTGGAGAGTGATAAATTCTTCAAATAATTTGTATTCCATAGTTCACCTCAATCTTTGGTATTATACCATATTTTACCTTGAAATGGCAGAGATAAATTCGTTAGAAATGAAAGCGATTTTAATTCTAAAAGGGGTAAAGAGAACAAGAAAAATTTCTCTTTTCATGGTATAATAGAACTCTATGTAGAAGGAGGTAAGCGATGGAGTTAGTACCTGGAATTGCAGTGCATTTTATCCAATCAAAAAAATTTAAAACTAATAAAATTACTGTGCGTTTCACAGCTCCATTGTCTTTGGATTCAATTTCAAGTCGCATGTTAAGTGCCAGTATGCTTGAAACTGCCAACCAAAGTTATCCAACTGCTCAACTGTTTCGAAAACGTTTAGCAACCTTGTATGGAACTGATTTGTCAGCGCACGCCTATCGAAGAGGACAAAGTCATCTTGTGGATTTGAGTATTTCCTATGTGCGTGATGAATTTTTAAGTAAGAAAAACGTATTAACTTCTCAAATTTTAGAATTATTGCACCAGGTTCTGTTTACACCATTGTCGGATGAGGATGGATTTGAGAAAAATGCTTTTGACATCGAGAAAAAACAGATCTTATCAAGGCTAGAATCAGAATTGGAAGACCCATTCTTCTTTGCACATAAAGAGTTAGATCAATTGTTTTTCCAAGAAGAATCAATGCAGCTAGTTCCTAAAGATTTGATTTCTAGAATTTCAGAAGAGACTCCAGAAACATGTTTTTCAAGCTATCATAAAATGTTAAAAGAAGACCAAATAGATATTTTCTTCTTGGGTGATTTTAATGAAATTGAAGTTTTAGAGTTTTTACATAAATTTCCTTTAATAGGTCGTAAATCAGCTGTAAACATTCAATATCAGCAACCCTATTCTAATATTCTTAGAGAAGGTATTGTTAGAAAGAGATTAGGACAGTCTGTTTTAGAGATGGGCTACCATAGTTCAGTGGCATACGGTGATGAAGCACAGATGGCAGTGCTTCTTGTCAATGGTCTTTTAGGAGCCTTTCCTCATTCGAAACTGTTTACCCAAGTGCGAGAAAAGGAAGGTCTGGCCTATACTGTATCGAGTCATTTGGATCTTTTTAGTGGATTTTTACGATTGTTTGCTGGAATCGATCGGCAAAATCGAAATAAAGTAAGAAAATTGATGAATCATCAGTTGCTTGATATAAAAAATGGCAAGTTTACAGATAAGGAAATTGATCAGACCAAACAAATGATTCGTCGATCCTTACTACTAGCTCAGGATAATCAAGATTCTATTGTCGATAAATATTATCTGTCAACTTTTTTTGGGAAAGCGAATCTTGATACAAAAACTTTAATCGATAAGCTTGAACAAATTGATAGAGAAGCCATTTGTGAAGCAGCAAATAGTTTTAAGTTGCAGGCTATTTATTTTATGGAAGGAGCAGAATGACCAGACCTACTTTTCAAAAGAAATATTATCCTGCTGTAAAAGAAACTTTGTATCAAACTAGATTAGAAAATGGTTTGACAGTTACTTTACTACCTAAAAAGGATTTTAACGAGGTTTATGGAGTTGTGAGTGTCCAAGTCGGTTCTATTGACACAAGGTTTACAGTAGATGATAAGGGCTTGCAACAATATCCTCAAGGGATCGCTCATTTCTTAGAGCATAAGCTTTTTGAAAGAGAAGATTCTGGAGATGTTATGGCAGCTTTTACAGAGCTAGGGGCTGAAAGTAATGCCTTTACGAGCTTTACAAATACTAGCTATCTTTTCTCGACTTCTGAAAATGTTCTAGAGTGCTTAGATTTGCTTGAAGAACTTGTCACTACTTTCAATATGACTGAAGAATCAGTGGAGCGCGAAAAGGACATCATTCAGCAGGAAAGAGAAATGTATCAGGATGATCCGGATTCTTGTCTATTTTTCAATACTCTCGCAAATCTCTATCCAGAAAGTCCTTTAGCTTCAGATATTGTTGGCAGTGAAAACTCTATTGATACTATTTGTTTGGAGGATTTAGAAGAGAACTTTAAAGAGTTTTACATACCTGTCAATAGTAATATCTTTTTAGTGGGGAATTTTGATTTTGAACTGCTTGAAGATTATTTTGCTAAGAAATCTCATCCTCAAGAAAAAAAACATGAGTTTAAGAGAGAAAAAATACCTTTACATCCTGTAAAGACTACTGAAAGTATACGGATGGACGTGGCTTCTCCAAAATTAGCGATTGGTATTAGAGGAAATAAAGATATTGGAAATCTAGATCAGTATCGTTATCATCTTTTATTGAAATTGTTGTTTACAATGATGTTTGGTTGGACTTCACAAAGATTTCAAAAATTATATGAGACAGGTAAACTGGATGCTTCCCTGTCTCTAGAAATAGAAGTTGATCCTCGTTTCCATTTTGTGATATTAACAATGGATACAAAGGAACCTGTGGCACTTTCTCATCAATTTCGTAAAGCTATTCGCAATTTTATGAAAGATGAAGATGTAACTGAGGATCACTTGGATATTGTAAAAACTGAGATGTATGGAGAATTTCTTCATAGTATGGATTCCCTAGAATACATTGCCACTCAGTATCACCCAACTGAGACAGGCTTGACCCTGTTTGACCTTCCTAAACTTTTGCAGGAAATTACTTTAGAAGATGTTCTAGAAGCAGGACATGATTTGATAGATAATAGCGATATGGTTGATTGTACAATTTTCCCGATATAATCGCTAGAAAATACACTAGAAAGAAGGAATGTTAAGTATGAGAAAAAAAACAATTGGTGAGGTCTTACGTCTTGCAAGAATTAACCAAGGACTGAGCTTAGAAGAATTGCACAGAAAGACAGATATTCAGCTGGATTTGTTGGAGGCAATGGAGTCAGATGATTTTGACAAACTACCGAGTACTTTTTATGCTCGTTCATTTTTGAGAAAGTATGCTTGGGCTGTTGAATTAGATGAAAATATCGTTCTAGATGCCTATGATTCGGGAAGTATGATTACTTATGAAGAAGTTGATGTAGATGAGATTGAACTTTCAGGACGTAGACGGTCTAATCGAAAGAAAAATTCATTTCTCCCGCTATTTTACTTTGTTCTTTTTTCTTTATCAATTTTAATTTTTGTAACCTACTATGTGTGGAATTATATTCAAACCCAACCAACTGCGTCTTCTGCAGCAACTTATAGTGTTGTGAGTTCAACAAGTAGCTCTAGTAGTGTAGCATCAAGTAGTAGTCAAGCTACTAGTTCATCAAGTTCGAGCGAGGCAACTACTTTGACTGTTTCAGGTCAGGGAGATGCTTTATCAGTGGAATATAAGACATCTAAAGATTCTGCGGAGCTTCAATTATCTGTTACAGATGCAACAAGCTGGATTAGTGTTTCGGATACTGATTTAGCAGGAGGAGTGACTCTTGAACCTAATAATAAAATAGCTAAAACAACCATTTCTAAAGGATCTCCAGTAACCATAACATTGGGTGTTGTTAAAGGAGTGTCAGTGAAAATTGATAATAAGGAAATTGACACTTCAAAATTAACTGGTCAAACTGGTTGGATTACTCTAACATTAAGTTCAAACTAAAGGAAGGATAACATGAAAAAAGAGAATATTCCTAATATGCTTACGCTTGGTAGAATTTTATTTATTCCGATTTTTATTCTCCTTCTATCAGTTGGACCATCTCCACTGTTACATAAAATAGCAGCAGTTATTTTTGCTATTGCCAGTATCACTGATTATCTAGATGGTTATTTAGCTAGAAAATGGCAAGTGGTTAGTAATTTCGGAAAGTTTGCAGATCCAATGGCTGATAAATTATTGGTCATGTCAGCCTTTATCATGTTGGTCGGTCTAAAGATGGCACCAGCTTGGGTGGTAGCAGTTATTATCTGCCGTGAACTTGCAGTCACTGGTTTGCGCTTGCTCTTAGTTGAAACAGGGGGTACCGTTCTAGCTGCTGCTATGCCTGGAAAAATCAAGACATTTAGTCAGATGTTTGCGATAATATTCTTGCTACTTCACTGGAATGTGCTTGGTCAGATAACTCTTTATATTGCCTTGTTCTTCACAGTTTATTCTGGTTATGATTATTTCAAGGGAAGCGCATATTTGTTTAAAGGAACCTTTCGTTAGATATGGAATCGATTATTGAGATAAAATACCTGTCTTTTAGATATCAGGCAGATCAAGAACATTATGATGTTCATAATATTTCGTTTCACGTGAAACGTGGAGAATGGTTGTCAATCGTTGGTCATAATGGTAGTGGAAAATCAACGACAGTTCGCTTGATTGATGGTTTGCTCGAGGCTGAATCCGGAGAAATTTGGATAGACGGTGATTGCCTAACTCCAGAAAATGTCTGGGAAAAAAGACGTAAGATTGGTATGGTCTTTCAAAATCCTGATAACCAATTCGTAGGAGCAACTGTTGAAGACGACGTTGCTTTTGGACTGGAAAATCAAGGAATCCCACTTGAAGAGATGAAGAAACGCGTTTCTGAAGCTTTATCATTAGTTGGGATGGCTGAATTTGCTAAAAAGGAACCAGCTCGCTTGTCAGGAGGTCAGAAACAGAGGGTAGCTATTGCAGGTGTTGTTGCTCTGCGACCAGATATTTTAATCTTGGATGAGGCTACAAGTATGTTGGACCCTGAGGGACGATTAGAGTTGATTAAGATAGTCCAGAAGATTCGCCATGACCATCAGATGACAGTCATCTCCATTACGCATGATTTGGATGAGGTGTCCATGAGTGATAGAGTTTTGGTGATGAAAAAAGGAGAAGTCGAGTCAACTAGCACTCCTAGAGAGTTATTTTCTAGATCAGATTTAGATCAAATTGGCTTAGATCAACCCTTTGTCAACCAATTAAAACAATCACTGCGTGATAATGGCTTAAAATTACCAGAGCACTACCTGACCGAGGAGGAGCTCGAGGAGGCTTTATGGGAATTATTCTAGACAATGTTAGTTATACATATCAGGAAGGGACACCCTTTGCTTCAGCTGCTTTGTCAGATGTCAGTTTGACCATAGAAGATGGTTCCTATACTGCTATTATTGGGCATACAGGAAGTGGGAAATCAACAATTTTGCAGCTTTTAAATGGTTTGCTAGTTCCCACAGAGGGAAGTGTTCGTGTCTTTGATGCTTTGATTACATCAACATCTGTTAATAAGCAAATTCGTCAAATTCGTAAACAAGTTGGGTTGGTGTTTCAGTTTGCAGAGAATCAAATTTTTGAGGAAACTGTCCTAAAAGATGTGGCTTTTGGCCCTCAAAATTTTGGAGTTTCTGTAGAAGAGGCAGAAGCTATTGCGCGTGAAAAACTAGCTTTAGTAGGAATCGATGAATCACTCTTTGAACGAAGTCCATTTGAACTCTCAGGTGGACAAATGAGACGGGTTGCTATTGCTGGAATTTTGGCAATGGAGCCTAGCATTTTGGTCTTAGATGAGCCAACAGCTGGTTTGGACCCAATTGGTCGAAAAGAGTTGATGACCTTGTTTAAAAAGCTTCATCAAGATGGCATAACAATTGTTTTAGTAACCCACCTTATGGATGATGTGGCCGAATTTGCTGACCAAGTTTATGTGATGGAAAAAGGGAAACTAGTTAAGGGTGGGAAACCAAGTCTTGTCTTTCAAAATGTCGAATTTATGGAAAAAATCCAATTGGGTGTTCCTAAAATCACACGATTTGCTCAAAGGCTAGTTGACAGAGGAATTTCTTTCGAACAATTGCCGATAACGATAGAGGAGTTTAAGGAGTTTATCAATGGATAATATGATTTTAGGTCGATACATACCAGGAAATTCGATTATTCATCGTCTAGATCCTCGTAGTAAGTTAGTAGCAATGATTTTATTGATCATCATCGCCTTTTGGGCCAATAATCCAATTACAAATCTCATACTCTTCATTGCAACAGGCATATTTGTCGTTTTATCAGAAGTTCCCTTATCTTTTTTTATAAAAGGTTTGCGATCTATGTTTTTTCTGATTGCTTTTACAACCCTTTTTCAACTGTTCTTTATCTCTGGTGGTCACGTCTTGTTCGAGATGGGATTTATAAAAATCACAAGCTATGGTATTGAGCAGGCAGGAATTATTTTTTGTCGCTTTGTGTTGATTATTTTTTTCTCAACCTTGCTAACCTTGACGACTATGCCACTAAGTTTGGCAACAGCAGTTGAATCCTTGCTTGGACCTTTAAAAAGATTTAAAGTTCCAGTTCATGAGATTGGGCTCATGTTGTCTATGAGTTTGCGATTTGTACCAACCTTGATGGATGATACGATTCGCATTATGAATGCTCAAAAGGCGCGTGGTGTTGATTTTGGAGAAGGAAATGTAATCCAAAAAGTTAAGGCTATGATTCCTATTCTGATTCCTTTATTTGCTACGAGTTTGAAACGAGCGGATTCTCTTGCTACAGCCATGGAAGCTAGAGGCTATCAAGGCGGGAATGGACGCAGTCAGTATCGACAGTTAAATTGGATGAACAGAGACAGTATAGCGCTATTATTTGTTTGTGTATTGGGTGCAATTCTATTTTTGCTAAAATCTTAGAATGTAATATAAGGTAGAGGTATGAACCGTTTTAAAAAATCAAAATATATCATTGTTCTATTTGTCGTTGTATTAGTAGTATCCGTTTTTTTAGTGACAACACAATCAAGTGCAGTTGTAACAAAAGCTGGAGATGGAATTTCATTAGTCGATAGAATAGTGCAAAAGCCTTTTCAATGGCTTTCTTCCGTAAAATCTGATTTAGGTCGTTTGACCAGAACCTATAACGAGAATGAAACTCTCAAAAAAGAACTCTATCAGATGAAGAAGGAAACGAATGAAGCAGACAGTCTGAAGGAAGAAAATGAGCAACTACGCCAGTTATTGGATATGAAGTCAAAATTGAATGCAACCAAGTTAATTGCTTCTGACGTCATCATGAGAACTCCTGCAACCTGGAAACAAGAGTTGACAATTGATGCAGGTTCTCAACAAGGCGTGACAAGCAATATGCTTGTTATAGCTGGTGGGGGACTGATTGGAAGCGTGGGAAAGGTTGAAGATAACTCTACTGTGGTCAACTTATTGACCAACGCGGAAAATACGGAGAAAATATCCGTTAAAATCCAACACAGTTCTACTAGTATATATGGCATTATCATTGGGTACGACAAAGAAAAAGACTTGCTTAAAATAAGCCAGTTAAATAGTAGTAGTGATATCAGTCAAGGAGACAAGGTAGTAACAGGAGGTCTGGGTAACTTTAAAACAACAGATATTCCCGTAGGAGAGGTTGTATCAGTTACCCATAGTAGTGATTATCTAACAAGAGAAGTTATGGTCAAACTCAATGCTGATCCAATGAACCTAAAAGTCGTAGAATTAGTGGGGAATCCATCATGAGACTGTTGAAGCAGATAGGGATGTTTTTACTCTTGCCTATAGTTGTCTTAATAGACAGTCATTTAGGGCAATTTGTAAATAGTTTTTTTCCACATTTTCAAATTGTGAGCCACTTTATCTTCATCTTCTTGTTGTTTGAAACTATTGAAGTATCGGAGTATCTATTTTTAGTTTATTGCTTATTTATTGGTCTTATATACGATATTTATTTTTTCCATTTAGTAGGTATTGCTAGTCTTCTTTTTGTGATTATTGGTGCAATTATTTATAAAAATAATGCGCTCATTTTATCAAATAGATGGACTAGACTATTAGCTATTTTAATGATGACTTTCTCTTTTGAATTTGGCAGTTTTCTTCTAGCGCAAATGATTGGCTTAACTGCTGAAAGTATAACAGTTTTTATCGTTTATGGTCTAGTTCCATCAATGATATTAAACTGTCTATGGATGTTAATTTTTCAGTTTATTTTTGAAAAAATATATCTATAAGAAAGAAACAAAACTGTAATAAAGGCGTAATATTTATTAGGCCTTTTTTTGATATACTAGTATTGTTTTAAAAGAAGGAGTATTCACACTTATGAAGAAAAAAATCCTAGCATCACTTTTGTTAAGTACAGTATTGGTCTCACAAGGAGCTGTTCTTTCAAGTGTTAAAGCAAATACAACAGATGAAAAGATTGCTGCTCAAGATAGTAAAATTAGTAACTTGACAGCTCAACAGAAAGAAGCTCAAAAACAAGTAGACGAAATTCAAACTAAAGTTTCAGCTATTCAATCAGAGCAAGAAAAATTACAATCTGAAAACGAAAAACTTCAAGAAGAATCTAAAAAACTTGAAGGTGAAATCGCAGAGCTTTCAAAAAATATCGTAGCACGTAATGAATCACTTGAAAATCAAGCTCGTAGTGCACAAACGAACGGAACTGCTACAAGTTATATCAATACGATTATTAACTCTGACTCAATTACAGAAGCTATTTCTCGTGTAGCAGCTATGAGTGAAATCGTATCAGCAAACAATAAAATGTTGCAGCAACAAAAAGAAGATAAGAAAGCTATTTCTGAAAAACAAGTTGCAAACAACGAAGCAATCAATACAGTCATTGCTAACCAACAAACGCTTGCTGACGATGCTCAAGCTTTGACAACAAAACAAGCAGAATTGAAAGTAGCTGAGTTAAATCTTGCAGCTGAAAAAGCTACAGCAGAAAATGAAAAAGCTAGCTTGTTAGAGAAAAAAGCAGCAGCAGAGGCAGAAGCCAAAGCAGCAGCAGAGGCAGAAGCAGCTTATAAAGCTAAACAAGCAAGTCAACAACAGACAGTTGCTGCTTCAGCAAATACAACCTTTGCTGCACAAGTACAAGCAACTTCAAGTTCTTCATCATCTTCATCATCAGATGATGACTCAAGTTACACACCTGCACCAACTCCTGTAAGCCAACGTCCTACATATAGTACAAACGCTTCAAGTTACCCTGTAGGTCAATGTACATGGGGTGCTAAGACTTTGGCTCCATGGGCTGGTGATTACTGGGGAAATGGTGGTCAATGGGCTGCAAGTGCAGCGGCTGCAGGTTTCCGTACAGGTTCTACACCACAAGTTGGAGCAATTGCTTCATGGGATGATGGAGGATACGGACATGTAGCAGTTGTTACAGCAGTTGAATCATCAACTCGTATTCAAGTTTCTGAATGTAACTATGATGGTAGTGGAACTCAACCAATCGGAAATTATCGTGGATGGTTTAATCCGACAGCATCAAGAGGTACTGTAAGATACATTTATCCAAACTAATATATTAATTATTATGAAATTTAGGGTGAGGTTTTATTAATCTCACCCTTTGTATAGTATTAATAAAAAATTTTCATCAGAATGTTTTTGTCATTATGGAATTAAAGATGGGATGAAAATTATCGGATATGTAGCTAGGATAAGTATGTTTATCTAACGAAATAATATGTTTTTAAGAGAGTTGGTACTGGAATTATGTTTACTTATAAAATGAATGTTGATGTTCAAGAGTGGGATTTATTTTTAGAAAATCATCCTCAAGGGAATTTATTGCAGAGTAGTGATTGGGCCAAGATAAAGGATACTTGGGGGAATGAGAGAGTTGGATTTTATAAAGAAAATCAACTAGTTGGAGTAGCGAATATCTTAATTCAGCCTCTTCCATTAGGATTTTCCATGTTCTATATTCCAAGAGGCCCAGTTATTAATTATGAAGATAAAGAACTTCTGAAATTTGTGATTTTAACATTGAAAAAAATTGCTAAAAAAAGCAATGCAATAATGGTTAAATTTGATCCAAGCCTTTTTATCAGTCGAAGTCTGATCGACCAAAAAACTATTCAAAATTCTAAAACTTTTGAAATTGTTGAGGAATTGCAAAAAAATAAAGTTCATTGGACAGGATTGACAAAGGATATGGCAGAAAACATACAACCTCGTTTTCAAGCTAATATTCATAAAGAAAACTTCTCGCTGGATCAACTGTCCAAATCTACTCGACAGGCAATCCGAACTGCAAGAAATAAAGGATTGGAAGTGAAATTCGGTGGACTTGATTTATTAGATGAATTTTCATTTTTAATGAAGAAAACAGAGTCTCGTAAGAATATCAGTTTACGAGGAAAAGATTATTATCAGAAGTTATTGACTACTTATCCTGATCATTCCTTTATCACACTGAGCTATTTAGATTTACCTAATAGACTGAAAGAAGTTGAGCAGCAACTCGAAAAAAATCTTAAAATAGCGCAGAAATTCACTGATAAAACGAAAGAAGGTAAAATAAAAGAGAATCAGCAAGAGAGAAAACGATTAGAGGAAGAAATTTCTTTTCTTAAGAGTCATATTGATAGAGGGAACAGTGTCGTTCCATTGTCTGGAACTTTGACCATCGAATTTGGGAAAACTTCTGAGAACTTATATGCTGGAATGAATGAGGAATTTAGACATTATCAACCTGCTATTCCAACATGGTTTGAGACTGCTCAACATTCATTTGAACGCGGGGCAGAGACTCATAATATGGGTGGAATTGAAAACAACTTAGAGGGTGGGTTATTTAATTTTAAATCTAAGTTTAATCCCACTATCGAGGAATTTGCTGGTGAGTTTAATTACCCAACTAGCTCATTGTATTTCTTATTTAATATAGCCTATAAAATCCGTAAGAAACTTCGAAGTAGCAAGTAGAAAGTCAAAGACTTATTGGCAAGTTTAATCTTTAGTAATTGTTTTTTTGATAACATAGAGTATGAAGATATGATACTTGCTATAAAAAAATATAAAGTAGATTCTTTCATATCAAAACATTTAAGTTATCAACTCGAAATATTTTGTATTTATCTGAGTCTCAACATAAGCGGTTATTGCACATTTAGCAGTAACCAATTTATGTTGGGATGTTTTTTATTTAAAGTTGATAAATTTTTTTAAAATTTCAGTTGGGAAGTTACGTTATGAAGGAAAAACTAGCACAATTACTTGAAAAAAAGGTTCAACTATGATATAATGTAACTTGTCGTGTAAACGATAATACTCATTCTTGATGAATTGTGAAGCTGTTGCCTTCGGGTCGTTTTGCAAGCTGAAATCAAGAAGAGGAAAAAAACAAAAAGGAGAAATACTCATGGCAGTAATTTCAATGAAACAACTTCTTGAGGCTGGTGTGCACTTTGGTCACCAAACTCGTCGCTGGAACCCTAAGATGGCTAAGTACATCTTCACTGAGCGTAACGGAATTCACGTTATCGATTTGCAACAAACTGTAAAATACGCTGACCAAGCATACGACTTCATGCGTGATGCTGCAGCTAACGATGCAGTTGTATTGTTTGTTGGTACTAAGAAACAAGCAGCTGACGCAGTTGCTGAAGAAGCAGTACGTTCAGGTCAATACTTCATCAACCACCGTTGGTTGGGTGGAACTCTTACAAACTGGGGAACAATCCAAAAACGTATCGCTCGTTTGAAAGAAATCAAACGTATGGAAGAAGATGGAACTTTTGAAGTTCTTCCTAAGAAAGAAGTTGCACTTCTTAACAAACAACGTGCACGTCTTGAAAAATTCTTGGGTGGTATCGAAGATATGCCTCGTATCCCAGATGTAATGTACGTAGTTGACCCACATAAAGAGCAAATCGCTGTTAAAGAAGCTAAAAAATTGGGTATCCCAGTTGTAGCGATGGTTGACACAAACACTGATCCAGACGATATCGATGTAATCATCCCAGCTAACGATGACGCTATCCGCGCAGTTAAGTTGATTACAGCTAAATTGGCAGACGCTATCATTGAAGGTCGCCAAGGTGAAGATGCTGTTGCAGCAGTTGAAGCAGAATTTGCAGCTTCAGAAGCTCAAGCAGACTCAATCGAAGAAATCGTTGAAGTTGTAGAAGGCGACAACGCTTAATTCATAATAAATAGTAATTACCTAGGAGGGCGGGGCTTAGCCCGGCTCTCCTATTTTTAAAAAATATAGGAGAATCAAAATGGCAGAAATTACAGCTAAACTTGTTAAAGAGTTGCGTGAAAAATCTGGTGCTGGTGTTATGGACGCTAAAAAAGCATTGGTTGAAGTGGAAGGCGATATCGAAAAAGCGATTGAATTGCTTCGCGAAAAAGGTATGGCAAAAGCAGCTAAGAAAGCTGACCGTGTTGCTGCAGAAGGTTTGACTGGTGTTTATGTTGACGGTAACGTTGCAGCAGTTGTTGAAGTAAATGCTGAAACTGACTTCGTTGCGAAAAACGCTCAATTTGTTGAGTTGGTAAACGCAACAGCTAAAGCAATCGCTGAAGGAAAACCAGCTAACAACGAAGAAGCTCTTGCTTTGACAATGCCTTCAGGTGAAACTCTTGAAGCAGCTTATGTGTCTGCAACAGCGACTATCGGAGAAAAAATCTCATTCCGTCGCTTTGCTTTGATTGAAAAAACAGATGCACAACACTTCGGAGCATACCAACACAACGGTGGACGTATCGGTGTTATCTCTGTAATCGAAGGTGGAGACGAAGCACTTGCTAAACAAATTTCAATGCACATCGCTGCTATGAAACCAACAGTTCTTTCATACAAAGAATTGGATGAGCAATTTGTTAAAGATGAGTTGGCACAATTGAACCACGTTATCGACCAAGATAATGAAAGCCGTGCTATGGTTGGTAAACCAGCTCTTCCACACTTGGCATACGGATCTAAAGCTCAATTGAGTGATGAAGTAATCGCTCAAGCTGAAGAAGCTATCAAAGCTGAATTGGCTGCAGAAGGTAAACCAGAAAAAATCTGGGATAAAATCATCCCAGGTAAAATGGATCGCTTCATGCTTGACAACACTAAAGTTGACCAAGCTTACACACTTCTTGCACAAGTTTACATCATGGATGACAGTAAGACAGTTGAAGCTTACCTTGAATCAGTTAACGCTTCAGTAGTTGAGTTCGCTCGCTTTGAAGTTGGTGAAGGTATCGAAAAAGCTGCAAACGACTTTGAAGCAGAAGTTGCAGCTACAATGGCAGCAGCCCTGAATAACTAATAAAAAAGTAAGGAAGCAAATCAGCTTCCTTTTCTTTTGGTGGAGGGGGATTCAGAGGTTTATTTTAAAAGGTGAACAAAAAGCCCTATACAAGGGCTTTTTGTATTTAGGAGACTATACTTCAAACTCATAGAGAGCTGTAGATAGGTAACGCTCACCGTTATCTGGTGCGAGAGCAAGGACTTTTTTTCCTGCTCCAAGTTTTTTAGCAACTTCAATTGCTGCATAGATAGCTGCTGCAGAAGAAATACCTACCAAGAATCCTTCTTTTCCGCCAATCTCACGACCAAGTGCGAGAGCATTGTCTGAGGTTACGCGAACGATACCATCATAAGCTTCTGTATCAAGTGTTTCTGGGATGAATCCAGCAGAGATACCTTGAATTTTGTGAGGTCCTGGTTTTTCACCTGATAAGATTGCTGATTCATCTGCCTCAACTGCAAAAACTTGAATGTTTGAATTAGCAGCCTTAAGAGCGTGAGAAACGCCAGAAATAGTTCCTCCAGTACCTACACCAGCAACAAAGGCATCTAAACCATCAGCTCCGAAATCAGCTAGAATTTCAGCTCCTGTTGTTCTTTCGTGAACTTCTGGGTTAGCTTGGTTAATAAACTGTAATGGTAGGAAACCATCACGCTCAGCAGCAATTTCCTGCGCTTTTGCAATCGCACCTTTCATTCCTTCGCTACCAGGAGTGAGGACTAGTTCAGCTCCATAAGCTTGGATAATTTTACGACGTTCGACACTCATGGTTTCAGGCATAACGATAACAACTTTATAGCCTTTAGCAGCACCAACCCATGAAAGTCCGATACCAGTATTTCCACTTGTTGCTTCCACAATAGTAGAACCTGGTTTAAGTTTACCTTCTTGTTCTGCTTTTTCAATCATACTTAGGGCGATGCGGTCTTTAACGGATGATCCTGGGTTAAAAGCTTCAAGTTTTACATAAACATCTGCTGCACCTTCGGGTACGATGTTGTTTAATTTAACAATCGGTGTTCTACCGATGAGTTCTGTGATGTTGTTATAAATAGCCATATAAGCACCTCTTTATATAAGATGCTACTAGTATAACGCTAACTTTAACTTTTGTAAAATATAGAAATCCTATCGGAGTGATAGGATTTCTTTATATCAGTGATTCAAACCGTTAATATTCAAACGATTGTGATAAGCTAATTCAAACAGATAAGTGTATAGAGGTATGATATCTGTTTTTTTTTGGAAATTCAAATTTGTGAGAATTAAAAAGTTCATTGTGAGATTTTAAAAAGGCATTTTCTAAATAAGTAATCGTAATCTCGCTATCATCAATCCCAAGTCCAGCAGTTTCCATCTCAACATTAACGATGTTCATGAGGAAAATTGATTTGATAGACATCTTCCGTCCGGTTGCCCCTTGTTTATCTGTAAAGATGATTCGGATATTTGTAAAGATAATTGAGTCACGAATGAGTTTATATCCGCTTTGAATTTCTTCATTTTCTAATAAATATTGTCCAAACTCCTTGGTAAGAGCTTCTTTACTTTGCTCACTGAAGTTTCCAGCGAGTCCCTGAATTAATCTTCCAAAAGCCATATGATATTTCCTTTCTTTACGATAGGTTTACAGGTACTTCAACTTCACGTAAACCTTTGTCAGTTAGAGTAACTTTTCCATTGAAAAATTCAATGAGATCAGCCTTGATACCGTCTTTCTTTTCTTTATCAATGAAAATCATAGTGTCAACTTGATCTGTAAAGTTTGTCTCTAATTCTATGAGATTATGCTCTTTAAGAAAATTCCCATATTCTTGATACTGGGTATAGGTCATGTGAATCTGTATCCCTGCCTGCTCTTTGATTTCAATAATGCCAATTTCTTTAACTGCTAGGGCAACACTACCAGCATAAGCGCGTATCAAACCACCAGCACCTAGTTTAATACCCCCAAAATAACGAGTAACTACCACACAGACATTAGTAAGGTTGTGGTTTTCCAGAACTCCTAGCATAGGAATACCAGCAGTTCCACTAGGCTCTCCGTCATCACTGGTTCGCTTGATTTCACTACGTTCACCGACAATAAAGGCAGAGCAGTTGTGGGTCGCTTTATAGTGTTCTTTTTTGATAGCTGTGATAAAATCACGAGCCTCTTCTTCACTATAGACACGCTTGGCATGACAGATAAAGCGTGATTTTTTAATTTCTTCTTGGACTTGACCGTCCTCTTTTATAGTTCTATATTCCATATTTTTATTGTACTAAAAAATAGCGTAAAGTTCTACATTTTACGAATAAAGAAATATGAAAGTCAATCCAAATTACCTCGGTCGCCTTTTTACGGAACAAGAATTAAGTCTTGAGGAGAGACAACGAGCAAAACAAATTCCATCCATAAAAAAAGAGAAGGGCCAACAATATTGTCAGCGTTGTGGTAGTCAGATAAAAGAAGAATGGCATTTGCCTGTTGGTGCTTTTTATTGTCGAGAATGCTTGATTATGAAGCGAATAAGAAGTGATCAAAAACTCTATTACTTTCCGCAAGAATGTTTTCCCAAGCAAGATGTACTCAAATGGTCAGGTCAACTGACTCCATTTCAAGAGCGGGTATCACAAGGACTCCTTCAGGCGGAAGATAAGAAGGAGGCCACCTTGGTACATGCAGTGACAGGAGCTGGTAAGACAGAGATGATCTACCAAGTTGTCGCTAAGGTGATAAATCAGGGTGGAGCTGTTTGTCTGGCCAGTCCACGAATTGATGTTTGCCTAGAGCTCCATAAACGATTACAAAATGATTTTGCATGTGAGATTGCACTACTACATGGGGAGTCGGATCCCTATTTTCGTACACCTTTAGTTGTAGCAACCACTCACCAACTATTAAAATTTTATCAAGCTTTTGATTTATTGATTGTGGATGAAGTGGATGCCTTTCCTTATGTTGATAATCCAGTGCTTTACCATGCAGTCAACAATTGTGTAAAGGAAAATGGATTGAGAATATTTTTAACAGCAACGTCAACAGATGAGTTAGACAGAAAAGTTAAACAAGGGGAGTTAAAGCGTCTCAGTTTGCCACGTCGCTTTCATGGAAATCCTCTCATTGTTCCCAAGCCAATCTGGTTATCGCATTTTAATAGATATTTAGAAAAAAATGGCTTACCTCCAAAATTAAAACTTTACATTGAGAAACAGAGAAAGACGGCATATCCCTTACTAATCTTCGCATCTGAAATAAAAAAGGGAGAAAAGCTAAAAGAAATTTTGCAGGAGAAATTTCCAAATGAGAAAATAGGATTTGTATCCTCAATCACGGAAGACCGATTAGAGCAGGTACAAGCCTTTCGAGATGGAGAGTTGACGATATTAGTAAGCACAACTATATTAGAGCGTGGAGTTACCTTCCCTCGTGTAGATGTTTTTGTGGTGGAATCCAATCATCAACTCTTTACAAAGTCAAGTTTAGTACAAATTGGTGGGCGAGTTGGAAGAAGCCTGGATCGTCCTACTGGAGAACTTATATTTTTCCATGACGGACTCAATCAGTCTATTAAGAGAGCCATAAAGGAGATTAAACAAATGAATCAGGAGGCAGGAGTATGAAGTGTTTATTGTGTGCTAAAAGCTTGCAAACGGAGATAAGCTTTACTAACCTGCTCTGTTTTAAAAAGGAGGAGGAACTAGTATGTGAATCCTGTATTTCGTCTTTCGAGAGTATTGGTGGTAATCATTGTCCTAGTTGTTTTAAAAAAGGAATGTCAATCATCTGTCAAGATTGTCAATTTTGGTGTAAAAAAGGTGTAAAGGTTGATCATGTAGCTCTTTATTCCTATAATCAGGCCATGAAAGAGTATTTTAGTCGCTATAAATTTGATGGTGATTATCTTCTTAGAAAGGTATTTTCTGATATATTACAAAAAGAGTTAAAGAAGTATAAGGACTATCAGATTGTGATTGTTCCTCTGAGTGGCCAGCGTTTTAAAAGCAGAGGCTTTAATCAAGTTGAGGGTTTGATAAAGGATACTGGGTTATCATATCTGGACATTTTGATTAAAAACGAAGTTGAAGCTAGCTCTTCAAAAAATCGAGCAGATCGATTACTTACAGTATTTCCCTTTTTGCTGAAAGATGGCGTGAAGCTTCCAGAAAATATCTTACTATTTGATGATATCTATACGACTGGTACCACGCTGAATCGTCTTAAAAGTATGTTATTAGAGGCTGGGTGTCAGAATATTAAAACTTTTTCCCTCGCAAGATGAGGAAAAAGTTTGCAAAAAAAATATGAAAGCGTTATAATATAATTAGAAAAACAAATATGTTTAGAAAGAAGGTACTTATATGATTAAATATAGTATCCGTGGTGAAAACCTAGAAGTAACAGAAGCAATTCGTGATTATGTAGTTTCTAAACTCGAAAAGATCGAAAAATACTTCCAAGCAGACCAAGAATTGGATGCGCGAGTTAACTTGAAAGTTTACCGTGAAAAGACTGCTAAAGTAGAAGTAACCATTCCGCTTGGATCTATTACTCTTCGTGCAGAAGATATTTCTCAAGATATGTACGGTTCTATTGATTTGGTGACAGATAAGATTGAGCGTCAGATTCGTAAAAACAAAACTAAAATTGAACGTAAGAACAGAAATAAAGTATCTACAAGTCAACTCTTTACAGATGCTTTAGTTGAGGACTTAGATGTAGCACAACCAAAAGTTGTTCGTTCAAAACAAATTGATTTGAAACCAATGGATTTGGAAGAAGCTATCTTACAGATGGATTTATTGGGACATGACTTCTTTATCTATGTAGATGTTGAAGATGAAACAACAAATGTTATTTATCGTCGTGAAGACGGAGATATCGGTCTTCTAGAAGTTAAATAATCTTAAAAATTAGTCTGTAAAAGTGGTTTACACTAGTGTAAACCACTTTTTAGTTTGGATGTTTTACTATTATTTGAAAATAGTGTTTCCTCTTTAAAAGTCGCATTTTGGCTACAATTATGGTATAATAATGCGCAAGAGGTTTGTAATGAAAAAAAATGAAATAAATCCCTTTTTTATGTATCTGATTGCTATGGTAACCTTTACGATTATGACCATTTTGATTGTGTTAGTAAAGGATAATCTTATCACTATAGCAAGTCTATTTTTATTTATCGTATTCTATGTTCTGCTATTTAATTTCCAGAAAAAATATTACAAAAAAACAGATATCGAGCAAATCCAGTATGTCAATCATCAGGCTACGGATAGTTTGAGTGCTCTGTTGGAGCAAATGCCTGTCGGGGTTGTTAAATTAAATATGGACAGCAGTGAGATTGAATGGTTCAATCCCTATGCGGAATTAATTTTGACAACTGAGGATGGAGAAATTGATTTTCCTCAATTTCAAAAGATTTTAAAGAGTTCGATTTCTACTCCAGGGGCTTATGCCATTGTTGGGGAGAAACGTTATGCAGTGCATTTAGATAGAAATTCAGGTGTCTTATACTTTTTTGATGTTTCTGGTGAGTATGAGGCGACTGCTGAATTGGTAACAAGTCGTCCTGTAATTGGAATTATCTCAGTTGATAACTATGATGATTTGGAAAATGAAACGTCTGAATCAGACATTAGTCATATCAATAGTTTTGTTGCAAATTTTGTTTCAGAATTTGCTGGGAAACATGCCATGTTTTCTCGTAGAGTGAGTATGGATCGGTTTTATCTATTTACTGACTACACTGTACTTGATCACTTGATGCAGGATAAGTTTTCTGTGATTGATACCTTTCGTGAAGAAGCCAAGCAACGGAATTTACCACTAACGATGAGTATGGGAGTTTCCTATGGTGATGGGAATCATGATCAGATTGGGAAGGTGGCTCTTCTTAATCTCAACTTAGCTGAAGTTCGTGGTGGTGACCAAGTTGTCGTAAAAGAGAATGATGAAACTAAAAATCCAATCTACTTTGGAGGAGGTTCAGCTGCATCTGTTAAACGTACTCGGACACGAACTCGTGCCATGATGACAGCTATTTCAGATAAACTTAAAAGTGTCGATCGAGTTTTTGTGGTTGGTCATAAGAATCTGGATATGGATGCTCTCGGCTCAGCGGTTGGAATGCAGTTGTTTTCGAGTAATGTACTGGAAGATAGTTATGTGATTTATGATCCTACACAGATGTCTCCAGATATTGCTCGAGCGGTTAACTATTTGGAAGAGGAGGGTGTTTCAAAACTTCTTCCTTTAGACCAGGCTATGACAATGGTTACCAAACGCTCCTTACTGGTGATGGTTGACCATTCTAAGACAGCTTTAACCTTATCCAAAGAGTTTTATGACTTGTTTACCCAGACGATTGTCATTGACCATCATCGTCGTGACCAAGATTTTCCAGATAATGCGGTCATTACCTATATCGAGAGTGGAGCTAGCAGTGCTAGTGAACTTGTAACTGAGTTGATTCAATTTCAAAACTCTAAGAAGAAACGTTTGAGTCGCATTCAGGCTAGTGTTCTTATGGGGGGAATGATGTTGGATACTAAAAATTTCACCTCTCGGGTAACTAGTCGAACTTTTGATGTTGCAAGTTATCTCAGAACGAGAGGGAGTGATAGCATTGTCATTCAGGAAATTTCAGCCACTGATTTTGAAGAATATCGATTGGTAAATGAACTCATTTTGCAGGGGCAAATGGTGCAGCCATCAATCCTGGTTGCTCAAGCTTTGGAGGATAAAGAGTACGATACGGTTGTTATTAGTAAGGCTGCTGACGCTATGCTTGCTATGTCTGGTATAGAGGCCAGCTTTGTACTTGCTAAGAATAGTCAAGGAGCAATCTCCATTTCTGCGCGAAGCAGAAGTAAGATCAATGTCCAACGAATTATGGAAGAGTTAGGTGGCGGTGGTCACTTTAACTTAGCTGCGGCACGTTTGACAGATATTAGCCTGCAAGAAGCAGGAGATAAACTGAAAACAGTTATTTTTAATGAAACAAAAGAAAAGGAGTCAGAAGAATGAAAGTAATCTTTTTAGCAGATGTTAAAGGTAAAGGAAAAAAAGGTGAAATTAAAGAAGTGCCAACTGGATATGCACAAAACTTTTTAATTAAGAAAAACCTTGCTAAGGAAGCTACAGCTCAAGCCATTGGTGAGTTGCGTGGTAAGCAAAAATCAGAAGAAAAAGCACATGCAGAGATGCTTGCAGAAGCTAAGGAAATTAAAGCGAAACTGGAAGCAGAGGAAACCATCGTTGAGTTTGTTGAAAAAGTTGGTCCAGATGGACGTACATTTGGATCTATTACCAACAAGAAAATTGCAGAAGAATTGCAAAAACAATTTGGTATTAAAATTGATAAACGCCACATTCAAGTTCAATCACCAATCCGAGCAGTTGGTTTGATTGATGTTCCGGTGAAGATTTATCAAGATGTGACAAGTGTAATCAATCTTCGTGTCAAGGAAGCTTAATTTACGATTGGTTGACAACATTGTAAAAGGAAGGAAAGTCTGATGGCAGAAGTTGAAGAACTGCGTGTTCAGCCTCAAGATATTCTGGCAGAACAATCTGTTTTGGGAGCCATTTTTATTGATGAGACTAAACTCGTCTTTGTCCGAGAATATATCGATTCACAGGACTTCTTTAAGTATGCTCACCGTTTGATTTTTCAGGCTATGGTTGATTTGTCTGATCGTGGAGATGCTATTGATGCAACCACAGTTCGGACTATACTAGATAGCCAAGGTGATTTACAAACTATCGGAGGCTTGTCTTATCTGGTTGAGATTGTCAATTCAGTGCCAACCTCTGCTAATGCGGAATACTATGCTAAAATTGTAGCAGAAAAGGCTATGCTTCGACGCCTGATTGCTAAGTTGACAGAGTCTGTAAACCTAGCCTATGAAGCTTCTCAACCTGCTGACGAAATTATTGCTCGTGCAGAAAAAGGCTTGATTGATGTCAGTGAGAATGCCAATCGAAATGGTTTTAAAAATATTCGCGATGTATTGAATATTAACTTTGGAAATCTAGAAGCTCGTTCGCAACAGACTTCAGATATCACGGGTATTGCGACAGGCTATCGAGATTTAGATCATATGACGACAGGTCTGCATGAGGAAGAATTGATTATTTTGGCAGCTCGTCCTGCGGTTGGTAAGACAGCCTTTGCTTTGAATATTGCGCAAAATATCGGAACTAAACTAGACAAGACAGTTGCTATTTTCTCTCTGGAAATGGGTGCTGAAAGTTTGGTCGATCGTATGTTGGCTGCGGAAGGCTTGGTAGAGTCACATTCTATCCGTACGGGTCAATTGACCGAGGAAGAATGGCGTAAGTATACGATTGCTCAGGGAAATTTAGCCAATGCAAGTATCTATATTGATGATACACCTGGGATTCGGATCACAGAAATTCGATCTCGTTCTCGTAAACTGGCTCAGGAAACAGGTAATCTAGGCTTGATTTTGATTGACTATCTTCAGCTTATCACAGGGACTGGTCGAGAAAATCGTCAACAAGAAGTATCTGAGATTTCCCGTCAGTTGAAAATCTTAGCAAAAGAACTCAAAGTTCCAGTTATAGCTCTTAGTCAGCTTTCTCGTGGTGTAGAGCAACGTCAAGATAAGAGACCAGTTTTGTCTGATATTCGTGAATCTGGATCTATCGAGCAAGATGCTGATATCGTAGCCTTTCTCTATCGTGATGACTATTATGAGCGTGGTGGTGAAGAAGAGGAAGGCATTCCAAATAATAAAGTAGAAGTGATTATCGAGAAAAACCGTAGCGGTGCTCGCGGAACGGTAGAATTGATTTTCCAAAAAGAATATAATAAATTTTCAAGTATTTCGAAGATGGAGGAACCAAGATGACAGACGCATTTACAGATGTGGCTAAAATGAAAAAAATCAAAGAAGAAATTAAGGCGCATGAGGGACAAGTGGTAGAAATGACCTTAGAAAATGGTCGTAAACGCCAAAAGAATCGTTTAGGAAAACTAATTGAGGTTTATCCATCGCTCTTCATCGTTGAGTTTGGAAATGTTGAAGGAGACAAACAGGCTAATGTTTATGTTGAATCTTTCACCTATTCAGATATTTTAACAGAAAAGAACTTAATTCATTATTTGGATTAAGGATAATCATGAAAGTGAGAAGAGCTCTCACTTTTTTCATTTTCTTTCGAATGATATAGATGAGGTCAACCTCAAAAATCTAATTATTTGAAGGAGAATGAATGACATTTACTAAAGCAGGAAATAAAAAGAGAACTTTTCTCAGAAAGACAGCTGTAGGATCAGCTTCACTATTACTAGCAGGAGCTTTTTTGTTTGGTGGAGGAACTGTTCATGCCAACCAGGCAAACAATGGATCACTGGCACGAGGAGATGATTATCCCTATTATTATAAAAATGGAAGTCAAAAAATTGATAAGTGGCGTATGTACTCGGGACAGTGCACCTCTTTTGCTGCTTTTCGTTTAAGTAGTGTCAATGGTTTTGAACTACCAGCTGCTTATGGGAATGCCAATCAATGGGGTTATCGAGCCCAAAAGGAAGGATATCGTGTGGACCAGCAACCAGCAATTGGTGCGATTGCTTGGAGTACAAGAGGGCAATATGGTCACGTAGCTTGGGTATCTAATGTGATTGGAGACATGATTGAAATCGAGGAGTACAATTATGATTATACAGAAACGTATCATCGTAGAATTGTAAAGGCGAGTTCTATGACTGGTTTCATTCACTTTAAAGATGTTGGGAATGCTAGTGTAGGGTCTCATCAGTCTCTACTATTATTCAGTGGTATTCATCACTTCACAGAAAAATCAGCTATTATGGATCAGCCAACATTGTCATCTACTATTATCGATTACTACGAACCTGGAATGAGTGTTCATTATGATCAAACCTTTGAAAAAGAAGGCTATAAATGGATTAGTTATATTTCACGAAGTGGAAATAGACGCTATATCCCCTTGACTAAAACAAGTAGCTCTAAAAATGGTTGGGAAAAAGAAGGAACAACTTGGTACTACTATGAAAATGGTCAGAAAGCAGTCGCTTGGAAGAAGATAAATGGTAGTTGGTATCATTTACAAGCTGATGGTACAATGACGACAGGCTGGTTAAAAGAGGGTTCTAGTTGGTATTACTTGAAGTCATCTGGTGAAATGCAGACAGGTTGGTTGAAGGATAAGGGCATTTGGTATTACCTTGAAAGTTCAGGAGTTATGAAAACCAGTCAGTGGTTCCAGGTTTCAGGAAAACATTATTATGTAAATGCATCTGGAGAATTGGCAGTAAATACTACTATCGATGGATTTCAAGTTGATGCTGATGGAGTTCGAGTAGAAAAACCAGCCTCATAAGTGTTATTCAGCATTTGGGCTCTTCCTAATGGTATTTTTCCCTGCTTTCCTTTATAATGGGTGTATGGACAAGAAAAAATTACTACTAATTGACGGTTCTTCAGTTGCTTTCCGAGCATTTTTTGCACTTTACCAGCAACTGGATCGTTTTAAAAATGACAATGGACTACATACCAATGCAATCTACGGATTTCATCTGATGTTAAATCACCTACTGGAGCGTGTTCAACCGAGTCATATCTTGGTTGCTTTTGATGCGGGGAAGACGACTTTCCGTACAGAGATGTATGCAGACTATAAGGGGGGGCGTGCCAAGACTCCGGATGAGTTTCGTGAGCAATTTCCTTTTATTCGTGAGTTGCTAGACCATCTTGGGATTCGCCACTATGAGTTGGCCCAGTATGAGGCGGATGATATCATTGGTACCTTGGGTCGTTTGGCTGAAAAAGATTCATTTGATGTAACTATCGTCAGTGGAGACAAGGACTTGATCCAGTTGACAGATGAACATACAGTGGTTGAGATTTCTAAGAAAGGTGTAGCTGAGTTTGAGGCATTTACGCCGGCTTATCTCATGGAAAAGATGGGCATCACACCAACTCAGTTCATTGATCTCAAGGCCCTCATGGGGGATAAGTCAGATAATATCCCTGGGGTCACTAAGATTGGTGAGAAGACTGGTATCAAGCTTTTGCTTGAACATGGCTCGCTTGAAGGCATTTATGAAAATATTGATAGCATGAAGGCCTCTAAGATGAAGGAAAATCTCATAAATGACAAGGAACAAGCCTTCCTGTCAAAAACACTAGCGACCATTGATACGAAAGCGCCGATTGAGATTGGACTGGATGATTTGGTTTATAGCGGTCCAGATGTGGAAAATCTTGGGAAATTCTACGATGAGATGGGCTTCAAACAACTCAAGCAGGCTTTGAATGCTTCTCAGACTAACCAAGCTGAGAGTTTAAATTTTACCATGGTTGACAAAGTGACTGAAGATATGCTGAGTGCCGACTCTATCTTCCACTTTGAACTTTTTGGTGAAAATTACCATACTGATGATTTGGTTGGTTTTGCTTGGTCTTGTGGGGACAAGCTATACGCTACAGATAAGTTGGAACTTTTGCAGAATCCGATTCTCAAGGATTTTCTGGAAAAAACACCTCTGAAAGTGTATGACTTTAAGAAAGCTAAAGTTCTCTTAAATCGCTTTGGTTTGGACTTGCAGGCTCCTGCTTTTGACAGTCGCTTGGCCAAATACCTTCTCTCTACTGTCGAGAATAATGAAATTTCAACCATCGCTAGTCTCTATGGTCAAACTTACCTAGTCGATGATGAGACCTTCTACGGTAAGGGAGTCAAGAAAGCTATCCCTGAGAGAGAGACCTTCTTGGAGCACTTGGCTCGCAAGGTTGCTGTGCTAGTTGAGACAGAGCCTGTTTTACTTGAAAAATTAAGTGAAAACGGACAGTTAAACCTTCTCTATGATATGGAGCAGCCTCTGGCCTTTGTTCTTGCTAAGATGGAAATCGCTGGGATTAAGGTTAAAAAAGAAACTCTACTCGAGATGCAAGCTGAAAATGAGCTTGTCATTGAAAAGTTGACTCAAGAGATTTATGAATTGGCTGGTGAGGAGTTTAATATCAACTCACCTAAACAGTTGGGCGAACTACTTTTTGAAAAGCTAGGCCTCCCTATAGAATACACCAAGAAAACCAAGACAGGTTACTCAACAGCAGTGGATGTGTTAGAGCGCTTAGCTCCTATTGCCCCAATCGTAAAGAAAATTCTTGATTACCGTCAAATTGCTAAGATTCAATCGACTTATGTGATTGGTCTGCAGGATTGGATTTTAGCGGATGGCAAGATTCACACGCGCTATGTGCAGGATTTGACTCAGACAGGGCGTCTGTCTAGTGTCGATCCAAACTTGCAAAATATTCCTGTTCGCTTGGAACAAGGGCGCCTCATTCGTAAGGCATTTGTGCCAGAGTGGGAGGATAGTGTCCTTCTCAGTTCGGACTATTCACAGATTGAGTTGCGAGTTTTGGCGCATATCTCTAAAGATGAGCACTTAATCAAGGCCTTCCAAGAAGGAGCGGATATCCATACCTCGACAGCCATACGTGTCTTTGGAATTGAACGTCCTGAAGATGTGACTCCAAACGATCGTCGCAATGCCAAGGCTGTCAACTTTGGAGTGGTTTACGGAATTTCAGACTTTGGTTTATCGAATAATCTGGGCATCAGTCGTAAAGAGGCTAAGGCCTACATCGACACCTACTTTGAACGCTTCCCAGGTATTAAAAACTACATGGATGAAGTGGTTCGTGAGGCGCGTGATAAGGGTTATGTAGAGACTCTCTTCAAACGTCGCCGTGAGTTGCCAGATATCAATTCGCGTAACTTTAACATTCGTGGTTTTGCGGAACGTACAGCCATCAACTCACCTATCCAAGGATCAGCTGCAGATATTCTCAAAATCGCTATGATTCAGCTGGATAAAGCATTGGTAGAGGGTGGTTATCAGACTAAGATGCTTCTGCAAGTGCACGATGAAATCGTTCTTGAAGTTCCTAAGTCAGAATTAGCTGCTATCAAAAAACTCGTCAAACAAACCATGGAAGAAGCCATTCAACTCAGTGTACCCCTGATTGCTGATGAAAATGAAGGTGTGACTTGGTATGAAGCCAAATAAAAAATAGACTATTAGACAAAAAGAAATCCCCTTGAACGCTACTGTTCAAAGGGATTTTTCTTTCAGGAAAAGACAAAAGTGAAACTATCTAGCTAGTAGTAGAATTTATTTGATTTGTTTCTTTTGTTCTTTTTTGGCAAGTACTGGTAGAATAACTCCTAAACCAATCAGAATAATTGGTGTCAAGATATTTGTAAGCAGAGAGAACTGCCAAGCAGTTGGATTTTCAGCATAGCTAATTTTTGGAACCATACCAAGGATACAAGCAAAGGCAGTAAAGAGGAAGCACCAAGTACCGATAACAAAGCCAATTTTAGGATTATTCACAAACTTGTATTCGGCATTTTTGTATGTTTTCCAAGCGCGATTGAGCATCATATAGGCAAGGAATACCCAGAGATAACGCATTGGCATTACGATAGAATTGAGGTTAGTCATCCATTTTACAAGTCCGTCAATTTCCTGAATACCAAAAATTGGAAGGATGATGATAAGGCTAACGAGGACACCTGTAAGGAGGTAACCGTTAATGAGGACACCTTTTTCAGTACGTTTACGAAGCCAGCTTGGGATATAGTTTTCATCAGCGTTATTGAGAAGGATTTGCAATGGTGCGTCAATAGAGAAGGCAAGTGCCGCTATTTGTCCGACCATATTTGTAAGAGCGTAAATCACGACAAATAGGTTTCCAACTCCCCAAGAATTTCCTAACATTTGGAAGGCTTGATAAGCGCCATTACGCATGAGGTCTTCAGGGATATTATTGCCATCAAATAACATTCCCATGGCAACTGACCCGAGGATAGCAGAGAGACCTACCATGATTGCCATCACAATCATACCTTTTGGAAATTCTTTTGCAGGATTGCGAGTTTGATTCACATAAGGGGAAATTTTTTCACAACCACCAACTGCAAAGACCAGTAGTGAGATGGTTGTAAAATAAGAAAAATCAAAGTTTGGAATGTAAGTGCTCAGTTGATCCATGTGTGGTGTCGCAAACTGGATGTCTGGTTTGATGAAAGGCAGACCGACAGCCAAAAGCACAAAGAGTAAAGACATAATCAACATGGCACTTCCTGCCAAGCTACCGATGACTTTCAGTGTTGTCAATCCTTTTGTAGAAAGGTAGAGGAAAAGTCCAAAGATTAGTAAACAGAGAATAACAATCCAGTGGATGTCAATCTGTTTTAGAAACTGTCCGTTACCTTGTAAGGCCCATCCAAGCGGAATCAGGATTCCTTGAGGTTTTTGTGCGAGATAAGGGATATGCACAATCCAGTAGGTCCAAGCGGCAAAGTAGGCGAGACGTTTGGTTGATGTTTTTTCAACCCAGTCACTAACACCGCCTCCGCTTTCCTTGAAGGTAGAACCTAGTTGTCCGACGATGAGTGAATATGGGATAAAGTAGAGTGCGAGGATTAAAATCCAAGATACGACTACTGAAATCCCCTGTTGAGAATAGTTGTTGACGACGTTTCCTAGCCCCCAAACCATGTTGAAAGCAATCAGAGAAACCATCAGCCAATTAAGTTGGTGTTGATCTTTTTTCATAATGTCTCCTTTTCTTATAATTTCAGTATATCATGATTTTTTGAAAGCGCCTAACAAAATTTGAAATTTACTATAAAAAATGTAGGGGGATTTATCAGATGGAGTTTGTACTTGAGTAAAAGTTATACACAATCTGTGGATAACTTTGTGAAATAAAAAATTGTTTTCCAAATGTTAGTTTAGGAAAAAGAGATAGAATGTGTGAGTTGGGTACTAAGCTAGTCGGTTATAAAGACTGATAGAACAGTCTATTGAGGGTGTTTTACTTTAGAATGTCAAAAAAAATAATTGAGAGAAATCGTTTGTAAATACATGAAATTGATTTGAAAGTTGATTGAAAGTTATGCACAATCTGTGGATAACTTTGTGGAAGATTTACTATAAATCAGAAAATCCCCTTGTACATGACAAGGGGATTTGATCGATTATGTGACTTTCAGTCCGTCTCGCTCCGTGAGATGCGAGACAAATAAACCACCCGCTATGCGGGTGCGCATCGAAGGTTATACCAAAAAACTCCAAACGCGATACAATAAAGGTGTTCAAGCCAATTGTAAAGCGAAAGGAGAAAACCATGGCACAAAAGACACATAGTTTATCACACACAAAGTGGCACTGTAAGTATCACATTGTGTTCACCCCTAAGTATAGACGAAAAGTCATTTATAATCAATATCGAAGTAGTTTGGGAGAAATATTCCGCCGATTATAGTTATAAAGGTGTTGAGATTATCGAGGGCCATTTAATGCCTGATCATGTACATATGTTAGTCAGTATTCCACCGAGGATAAGTGTTTCAAGTTTCATGGATTATTTAAAAGGTAAAAGTGCACTCATGATGTTTGACAAACACGCCAATCTCAAGTACAAGTTTGGGAATCGGCATTTCTGGGCAGAAGGCTACTATGTGAGTACAGTAGGGCTTAATGAAGCCACAATTAGGAAATATATCCAAGAACAGGAAAAGCATGATATAGCACTAGATAAATTGAGTGTAAAAGAATATGAGGATCCCTTTAGGGATAGTGGTAAGTAATACTCACGCCTCTTTAAGAGGCAAGTGACGAGTCAAGAGCAATGAGGCTTGAACAACGTGAAAGCCAGCGTCTTTAGGCGCTGGCTGGTA
>NZ_JUOS01000071.1 GCF_001075875.1 Streptococcus oralis | reverse complement strand
ATTAATTTTCTGAATAGTTTCATTAACTTCTTCAGCCTTAGTTTGTTTAGTCGATAGATTGGATAAAGCCATAGTATAATATAAAGCAATATCTTGGGGCTCATTGAATTTTTTGAAAATATCTTTAATTTTCTGAGCAATTTCAGCAATTTCTTCAGCGTTAGTTTGTTTGGTCGCTAGATTGGTTAAAGCCATAGTATAATATAAAGCAATATCTTGGGGCTCATTGAATTTTTT
>NZ_JUOS01000070.1 GCF_001075875.1 Streptococcus oralis | reverse complement strand
GTACCATCATCAAAGTAAGAAACTTGAGTAAGCCCTAAAATTGCATGCCCCTTTTCCACTTCCAGATAATGAGCAATTTTTTCCTTGGCTAAGCGAGCATATATAGTCTGGTGAGATTTACCAATCCGATAACCATGTTTCTGCAAGGTTTGAAAGAAGTGCTTGGTTACTTCTTCTTTTTTGAAATTTTTGATAAATTTCTCAGGAATAGAAGCTACCTCGTAGACTACAGGAACTTGATCTGCATAACGAACACGTTCCATCCGGATAATATTTTCAGTAGCCTTAATCCCTAATTTTTCAACTTCTTGCTCATTAGGGATCGTTCGACGATAGGAAATCAGATGACTCGATGGTGTTTTACCCTGAGCTTTTACAATCTCCGTAAAACTAGTTGTTCCACGCATTTTTTCCTGAACACGAGTACTAGAAACAAAGGTCCCACTGCCCACACGACGCTCCAAAACTCCCTCCTCGACCAAAAGAGAGATGGCTTGACGCAGGGTCATACGACTAACTTCAAATTCCTCAGCTAAATCTCGCTCACTTGGAAGTCTTTCCCCAATTTTCCAACTTCCCTCATCAATGTCTTTCTTGATTTGGTCGTGGATTTTCATATAAGCTGGTAACATGCTTGCTCACTTCTTTTCTTTATTTTTTCCATTGTACCCTATCTCATAGGGAAAAGTCAAACTGCACTTGTTTGGTTGGTAATTCTAACCCTTTTATGATAGAATATTCAAGAAGATATTTCTTTTAAGAAAGGGAAAAGATGAGCAACATTTCAACTGATTTGCAAGATGTCGAAAAGATCATCGTACTGGACTATGGTAGCCAGTACAACCAACTCATCTCACGTCGTATCCGTGAGATTGGTGTCTTTTCAGAACTAAAAAGTCACAAGATTTCGGCTGACGAAGTCCGTGCTATCAATCCTATCGGGATTGTACTTTCAGGTGGTCCAAACTCTGTTTACGAAGAAGGATCGTTTGATATTGATCCAGAGATTTTTGAACTTGGAATTCCGATTTTGGGAATCTGCTATGGTATGCAGCTATTGACTCACAAGCTTGGTGGTAAGGTTGTTCCTGCAGGCGATGCTGGTAACCGTGAATACGGTCAATCAACATTGACTCACACAGAATCAGCTCTTTTTGCGGGTACTCCAGATGAGCAACTTGTCTTGATGAGCCATGGGGATGCTGTTACAGAAATTCCTGCTGATTTTGTCCGTACTGGAACTTCTGCTGACTGTCCTTACGCATCTATTGAAAATCCAGACAAGAAAATCTATGGTATCCAATTCCACCCTGAAGTTCGCCACTCAGTACACGGCTATGATATCCTCCGTAACTTTGCCTTGAACATCTGTGGTGCCAAAGGTGACTGGACAATGGATAACTTCATCGAGATGCAAATCAAACAAATCCGTGAGAAAGTTGGAGACAAACGTGTTCTCCTCGGACTTTCTGGTGGTGTTGACTCTTCTGTTGTTGGGGTTCTTCTCCAAAAAGCCATCGGGGATCAATTGATCTGTATCTTTGTAGATCACGGTCTTCTCCGTAAAGGTGAAGCTGACCAAGTTATGGATATGCTTGGTGGTAAGTTTGGTTTGAACATTGTCAAAGCAGATGCTGCCAAACGTTTCCTTGATAAATTGGCTGGTGTATCTGATCCTGAACAAAAACGGAAGATTATCGGTAACGAGTTTGTTTATGTCTTTGATGACGAAGCAAGCAAACTAACAGATGTGAAATTCCTTGCTCAAGGAACTCTTTATACAGATGTGATTGAGTCTGGTACTGATACTGCTCAAACCATCAAGTCTCACCACAACGTGGGTGGACTTCCTGAAGATATGCAGTTTGAACTCATCGAGCCTTTAAATACTCTTTACAAGGATGAAGTTCGTGCCCTCGGTACTGAACTTGGCATGCCAGACCACATCGTATGGCGCCAACCATTCCCAGGTCCAGGAATTGCTATCCGTGTCATGGGTGAAATCACTGCAGAGAAACTTGAAACAGTTCGTGAATCAGACGCTATCCTTCGTGAAGAAATTGCCAAAGCAGGTCTTGACCGCGATATCTGGCAATATTTCACTGTTAACACTGGCGTTCGTTCAGTAGGTGTTATGGGAGATGGCCGTACTTACGACTATACCATCGCTATCCGTGCCATCACTTCTATCGATGGAATGACAGCTGACTTCGCTAAGATTCCTTGGGAAGTTCTCCAGAAAATCTCAGTTCGTATCGTAAATGAAGTTGACCACGTTAACCGTATCGTCTATGATATCACAAGTAAACCACCTGCAACTGTGGAGTGGGAATAATGGAGAGGCTTGATTTACCTTCAAAATAGCGATTCTACAGCAGTTTAGCAGGAACAAAATAGTCTAAAAAGGGTGTATCTTCGTTTGATTCCCCCCTAAATCCCCCCGAAAAGTTAGTTAAAAATTTTTTTGACCAACATTTTTGGAGGGATTTTTATAATAAAAAGTACAAAGTATTTTTATAGCACGTAATTTTATTTTTCAAATGTAAAAAATATATATGATTTCTAGAGTAAAATTTTATGATGTAAATGACTTATCTATCGGTTTCTATTTTCCAAGAATTCAAGAAATTTTAGATGCTTATTTATCGAATTCTTATAGCCTAAATTCTTTTTTGGAAGCCCTTGAATTTTATAATATTATCAAATTCATAGAAAATGAGGTTTTTTCAATTGACTGGTCGCTAAGCTATATTGAAGAAATAAAGAAATCTCTTCCTTCGATGATTCAACTACAAAATAATTATTTTGGTTCTGCTCCGAAAGATGAGATTTTAAATAACATAAAACTTCTACAAAGCGAATATAACTATCGTGAAGACTTTTTTGAGATATTTACATTATTTAACTATGGTCAAAAAATTAGTGAAGTAGAGTTTGTGCAATATTTTATAGAATCCAATCTACATTTATGTCATCTCTTAAAAAATACCTATTTTCTAAAAAAGTATCCTACTTTCATTAAGCAATTTTTTCTGAGTTCACCCTCTCATCTTGAAATATTACTCGATAATTTTGTAGATTCAAATTCATGTAAAAATGTTATCCCAAGTAATATCACAAATTTAGAGTGGAATGATTTAATTGAAAAATATATTTGTGACCCCGATGTGAATATAAATTATTTAAAAATTTTAAGAAACCCTATAAAAGGTTTCGATAAGAATAGATACTTTCAACTTACAGATAAACAAAAACTGTTGATTGACAAAAAAATTCAAGAATTTAATTCTAGTTTTAATGATAAGGATTTTGGAATTCAAGTTGATATTAGAGTATATACAAAGAAGGAAGCGTACTATTACGCAATTAAAAAGAGTAGGGAGCTTCATATTGAGGGAATTGAAAAAGGTTTGTATAATCCTATTGTAGTCGCAACAGGTGGAGCTAGGCCAAAACAATATGAATATACATTATCAACTTTTATAGATAGTGCTAAACTTTTTGAAAAACATAATTTTCAAAATATATTAGACTATTTTTGTAAAGACTTTGAACTGAGCACAAGTGTTGGTACTTTTGCATTAGCAAGCTTTCCTCAATTAGAGATGGGGGTACTTGAAAGAACGTTAGGCATTTCGACTAGAAATCACTATAAATTTGGTTTTTACTTCTCAGTCAAGCATCAACTATACGTGATGAAACTGATTGCTTTATCAAAAATACTACAGAAATTCAGTCTAAGAATTGAAGATTTCATTACTTGGTTTTTCGATATTTTCCTGACTAATCAGTACGGTATTGATTGGATACATTTTGATGTGCCTTCAATTTCAGAAACAACGGGAAATAAAACAGCAACACTTTTTAGAATCGAAGAATCATTAAGAAAACAATACAAATTATTGAGTGAAGAAGGGCTTATTGATGTAAATTTATATAATATTACTTCTACTCCTTCAATTGAATCTTTGCAGAGTTTTACTAAAAGAAAATACTTCTCAATGAATAATTCAGATAATAATATTCAACAGATTGTTAATTTATTATTCTCTGACCAAAGTCCTATTCATTTTATTATTAATGAGGAATACAAAGGAAGCAACTTTAAGGAATTAATTTCACAACAATGCTTGAGTTATGCAAATTTTCATGAATATCAAATAGATTACATAAAACTACTAATAGATGCTGGAATTTGCCAAAATGATACAGGTGTTATATCTTTTAAAGATATGTCCCAAATAAGTCTTTTAGAAAAAATATTCTTATATGGCTCTGTTAATAGTATATCTTTATCTGAATCTGAAAAACTCAGTGCTGATAGGATGCTTGATAATGGATGGTTAATATTTTCGGATACCTTATTTTCAATTCAAGAATTTAATTATTTGAATTTTGTCCTAAATAACAAATCATATGACAATAGCTGGGGAATCAGAAATAAGTATTTGCATGGAGTACCTATTTATGATTCTATTCAGCAATATGAGTATGAATATCATCTCATTCTGCTCATATTAATTTTCTATATTATCAAAATAAATGAGGAACTCAAACATCGTAGTTATTGCTAACCAAATTCATTCACAAATAATATTCTACTGATTAACTATCGGAGCTTTTTATGACTACAATATTCTTTTCATGGCAATCTGACTTACCGAATAAAACAAATAGAAATTTAATTGAGAATTCTATAAAATTAGCATTGAAAAAAATGAACCAAGATTCTCCGTATTCTCTTATCACTGAAATTGACAGAGATACAAAAGGTGTTCTAGGTAGTCCAGATATTGTTGATTCAATATTAACCAAAATTGATAAGTGTGGCCTATTTATAGCAGATATATCAATTATAAACAGTAGTTTAAATGGTAAAAGAACTCCTAACCCTAACGTATTATTTGAATTAGGATATGCAGTAAAGTGTCTAGGGTGGGATAGAGTTATTTGTGTGTTCAATTCTGATTTTGGCGATGTTTCAGAACTACCTTTCGATTTACGTAATAGACGAATTCTAACTTATGAAACATCCAATATTTCCGAAACAAGGAAAAAGTTAGCTGATATATTTAAACAAATAATTGATAAGAATTACTATACTTTAGAACAAGTCCAAGAAGTTAGTGACTTTTATAGTATAAAAATCTATTCATGCTTTATTAATATCATATCAAGAATTATAAAGGTTTTATATGGAAGTGAAACTGTCTGCTCTTTTGAAGCAATTACTAATGTTTTAAATATGACTCCTACAGAAATAAATAGACTACTTTCGCATGAATTGCTGGGTTTTAACTTATTTACAAGCTATGACGAGCAAATTAAAATATTAACAAACGAGTTAGATAGAATCACCTCTATTAATATGTTTAACACAAACCTGTATGTACCCATTATTAAATTAATTAAGGAATTAAAATCCCATAATCTTTTTATTAATAGAGAACATTTTTTTGAAAATTTTAAAGTAAATACACCCATTATGAATGACTATAGTATCATTCATAATAGTGATAATAACGAAATTCCAAATAGATATGCTCTAGGAAAGAAAATTGATGCCAATAGAGCAAAAATCGTAGATTTCACCGATATTAAACGAACTGACCATGTTAAATTTGCTTTAACTCACTTCTGTTTAGATGTAAATACATATAACGTTTACTATAATCATTATGTTTGTATTCTTAAATATATCAATGAGTTTATTAGTAATAATGATGGGAAATTTTTAATTGACAATACAGAAATATTAATAAAAAATGTAAAAAAACTGTAATTAGATGATTAATATAAAATATTACTTAAAAACTTACAAGAATAGAGCCTGATAGATTACATATCAAGCTCTATTTTTTGGTTTATTCTATTTACTTAATGTTACTGTTTCACCACTATCTCCTGCTAAATCAGGCATTGTTACAGAATATCCAGAAACTGAATATTTCAGCTCAGTACCATTGTTATCACTGATAATCTGTTTGTCTGTATCAATAGCTACTTTCTCGGAATAGAGGTACTTCACATTATTGCCTCTCTCTAAAAGGAGATTGATATTAAATATGTTTTCATCACCACTTACTTTTAGTTCGTAATGCAATGTCAATTCTTCGTCTTCGAATCCCATTTCAGAACCATCAATACCGCTTTTTTCGTATGAATATGTTCCTGATAGCTGACTATCATTAGTACTTGTACAGTGGTGCTGATAAAGAGATAGCTCAACTACTTACAAATGCAATTACCATACAAACCGCATCAGAAACAAGAGTAAAATTTAATTGAAATCAACATATGAAAAAATCAATCCCCCCGAAAAATCCCCCATTGAAGTATATAACCCTTCTAAACCCTTGATTTACAAGGGATAGGGATATACCAGTCTCAATTGAGTGGGAGTAGAGTTTCCTATAAAATAATAAATAATACTGCTGGAGCATGGACTACAGTGGTATTATTTTTTATAATTTCAATATTAGGAAAATTTCTCGACTCTCAAGTCCTCTTTTTAAATCCTTGAAACCATGCTATAATATAGTAAGTATAGCTCCAATAACCTAATGATAAAGATTTCTTACATCATCCGTAAGTGTTATTCTACTCTGATTCATATTATAATGAAAGTAACAAAAGATGGAGGTGTTTCACATGGAAACAATTTTACGAGTAGAATCATTAAAAAAGCATTATGGAAAAGAGCCGAATATCACCAAAGCCTTGAACGGTATATCTTTTCAAGTTGTCAAAGGTGAGTTCTTAGGGATTATGGGGAGCAGTGGTTCTGGGAAAACAACCCTTCTTAACTGTCTCGCTACTATCATCAAACCAACTGACGGCTCCATTCAAATGCAAGAAAAAGATTTAGGTCAGTTAAAAGGTAGTCAGTTAGCTGATTATCGTGGCAAGGAAATTGGTTACCTCTTTCAAAATTTTGAGCTTTTGGACAATCTGACAGCCAAAGAAAATATTTTACTCCCCTTGTCTTTGCACAAGGTCGATGCCAACGAAAGCAAGGTTCGGTTAGAATTGCTTTCCCAATATCTAGATATTTCTGAACTTCTGGATAAGTTCCCATCTCAATTATCAGGTGGTCAACGGCAAAGGGTAGCTGCTGCGCGTGCCTTG
Organism: Streptococcus oralis; assembly: GCF_001075875.1. GTDB lineage: Bacteria > Bacillota > Bacilli > Lactobacillales > Streptococcaceae > Streptococcus > Streptococcus oralis_I. The sequence goes on along the minus strand of NZ_JUOS01000070.1, from coordinate 1,747 downwards.
ATTTTAGACCCTAAGATTGTATTTGCAGATGAGCCCACAGGAGCTTTGGATTCAAAAAATGCGACCATTTTGATGCAAAAATTATCCGAAATGAATCAAGTGGAAGAAACCACCATTCTCATGGTGACCCACGATTCAGTCGCTGCCAGCTTTTGCAACCGCATCTTGTTTATCCAAGACGGAAAACTATTCCATGAAATTCGACGCGATTATCCAAGAGAAAGTCAAGAAGATTTTTACCACAGAATACTAAAGGTCATGTCTGCACTGGTTGGAGGTGATGGCAATGTTTTCTAAATTAGTCTCAAGAAATAGCAAGAGGGATCGAAAGAATAATGGCTTGTATTTCAGTTCCATGGTTCTTTCTATTATCTCCTTTTACATCATCCTTTCTTTGTCCCATCAAGATGTGATGATCTTTCTCAAACAAATAGAGAGTGACGCTATAAATAAACTCTTTAGCATGATTCCGATTCTTTACGTAGCAACACTCTTTATTCTCTTTTTTCTAGTCTACTTCGCAAGCAGTATGCAGATGGAAAGGAGAAAACATGAATTTGGTGTCTATCTAACGCTAGGGATGCGAAGAAGCAAACTGTTCTTGCTGCTCCTACTCGAGGATTTGAGAAACAGTATCCTTGCTCTTGGAATAGGTCTTCCAATTTCAATCTTGATTTCAGAACTGATTAGCCTAATAACCGCTAAAATTGTTGGGCTAGGGATTATTGAACATCAATTTTCTCTATCTACTACAGCTCTATTCTATACAATCATTGGTTTCCTAGCCGTAAAATTAGCTGTCTTTATTCTTTTAAGTGCAAAAACAGCCAATAAGGAAATCGGAGATCTGCTATCCTATTCTCCTTCTGGCATGAAGAAACTACTCCCCAAGGGTCTGTACCTTCTTGCTTCTGTCCTCGGAATTTTGCTTCTAGGAACAGCCTATTACTTGGGGATGAGTGGACGAGCTTGGGAAAATGTCATAACAATGGGCATCACTGTTCTCTTGGGGACTCTAGGAACTATACTACTCTTCTTCGGTATGCGTTTGTTTATAGACTTTTTGGTCAAGCTTGGAAGCACTCGAAAACTCCACACCTATAATTTTAGACAGATTCAGGAATTAGTTATCCAGCGCTCAACTATACTGGCTATCTGCTCCCTCTTAATCTTCTCTGCCTTGTGCCTCTTTGGAGCAGGTGTTGCCATTGCAAGTGGCAATTCAGGCAATCATACCCACGTTTTGGATTATACATTTAGAGATAGCAAGCAGGAAACAGATGAAAATCTTAATATGAATACAGTTAAAAAAGAGCTTGAAGCTGCTGGACTGGCATCACAGTTTTCAAAGATTCTACAAATCAAAGTGGGCAAACCGAAAGAACTCGAGTCCGTGTCCTTTGAACAGTTCATCAAGGTATTGAAAGAGCAAAAAGAAAGTAAAAACAAGGAAGTCTTAGTCCATAATTTCCAGAAGTATATAAGTTGCCACCTTTTGCCACTCTCTGAATACAATGAGCTTAGAAAGGCTGCCAGTCTCCCTCCTCTAGAATTAATAAACAAGGAAGCCTACTTGTATATGGGAAAAGATTTTCTCCCGGATGAGAATCTAGTTAACTCTGTTCTGAAAACAAATCCTCAAATCAAAGTCATGGGAAATGATGTAAAATTGATTGGAGAGGTTCAGTCTTTACCGATTGTAACGGATCGTGAAATAACCATTTCTGTAGCCCTCATAGTCCCAGAT
>NZ_JUOS01000069.1 GCF_001075875.1 Streptococcus oralis | reverse complement strand
TTTCCAAGTGGTTTGTAAGTTACAGTTTCTTCAAGATTTTCTTGAGTGACTGTCTTAGAATCAACATTTGCTTTATCCGCATAGTAACCTGTCAATCCTGGTGTTGGAACTGCATCATAGTTAGCCTTATTCGCTGTCCATGGTGCATCAGGGTTAAGAACTTTACCTGTCACCTTATCAAGATTTAAGGTACGTGTCCATTGTGCATTTTGAACATTGTCAGCTGGGGCAGTTGCCTTACC
>NZ_JUOS01000068.1 GCF_001075875.1 Streptococcus oralis | reverse complement strand
GTAACATATATACGGCAAGGTGAAGCTGACGTGGTTTGAAGAGATTTTCGAAGAGTATAAAATTTAATACTAAAGGAACCTCTTTAGGTTCCCTTTTTAAAACAAAAACTCGGTTAGTTTTCCCTAACCGAGTTTTCTATATCTCAGAATTATGAATTTGGATCGTCAAGACTACGACCATGTAAGCCTTTTTCCCGTTGTACCTGACGAAGTTTTTCAGGAGTCACATCATTTCCATCTTCATCTACAATTTTGATTCCTTCAATGTGATGACGAACAGAACGACGATAGCCTTCGATATATTCCTCACGAAGTTTAGCTTGTTCTACTTTTTCTTCCGCAGTCAACCCTTCTGTTTTTTTCTTTTTAGCAAGCTCATTAATACGAGCAATTTTTTCTGGTGTCATATTAGAACCTCCAATTATTTTTTAATTTTATTTTGTATTGAGAAGATTGAAAGCAGCCACTGTTTTTGCTTTATTTACAAGTTCAGCAAGGATAGCTAAACGGTTATTCTTCACATCAACATCATCTGCCATAACCATTGTATTATCAAAGAAAGCATCAATTACAGGACTAAGAGCAAATAGTTGCGTTAATTTATCACTAGCTGAACCTTGCAATTCAAGACTTTCTACTGCTTGAGCAAGTTCTTTTTCTTGTTCATTTTCAAAAAGACTTGCATCGACTTTAACCAAACCATTTGCTTTTTCAGCTAAATTAAAGGCACGAGATAGAGACTCAACTGATGATTTGTAATCTTCAGTATTTGCAGCTTCGCTTAAAGCTTCTGCAGCTTCAATCATATCAGAAACAACAAAATTCGAACTTGCGAGAACAGCTTCTTTGATATCTTTTGCAGTAGAACCCATCATCTTATCAACACGAGCTTTAATGAAGTTAAGCACTTCTTCTTGATTATCGTAAGTTAGACTTTCAAATGATAGGGAATACAGGCTAGCAATCAATTCGTCCATTGGAATGTTCCAACCGAAGTCTTCCAAGATACGGACAATCCCTTGTGTTGCACGACGAAGAGCATAAGGGTCGTTTGAACCAGATGGAATCAAGCCAACAGAGAAGAAAGATAAGAGAGTATCTAATTTATCAGCTAGTGCAAGGATAGCTCCAACTTTAGACTCAGGAAGAGCACCATCTGCAGAATCTGGAAGGTAGTGTTCACGAATAGCTTGTGCTACTGCTGCATTCTCACCAGCGAGAAGAGCATATTTCTCACCCATGATCCCTTGAAGCTCATCAAATTCACCAACCATACCAGTCAAGAGGTCAAACTTATAAATGGCTGCAGCACGAGCAAGGTCAACAGTTTCATCAACTGATAAACCTGCTTTTTCTGCCAAAAGTATAGCAATTTGCCCTGTACGAATCATGTGCTCACGAAGTGAACCAATCTTTTCATGGAAGGTTACGTGTGATAATTTAGCTACAAGATCTTCAATCTTGAGTTTTTGGTCTTCACGCCAGAAGAATTCACCATCTTCAAGACGTGCTACCAAGACTTTCTCATTTCCTCGGATAACATTATCCAAATACTCTGCATTTCCGTTACGAACAGAAATAAAGTTTGGTTTTAGATTTCCATCAAGGTCACGAACTACAAAGTAGCGTTGATGAGTTTCCATTGAAGTGACCAAAACTTCTTCTGGAACCTCTAGGTACTTAGGATCAAAATTCCCCATGAAGGCAGTTGGGTATTCAACCAAATTCAGAACTTCATTCAAGAGTCCTTCATCAATTTGTACCTGAACACCTTCTGTAGCTTCGATAGCCTTAATTTGCTCACGAATCATATTTTCGCGTTCAATGCTATCTGCAATAACATAAACTTTGCGCAGGTCTTCTTCATAGCTGTCAGCATGCTGAATTTCTACTTCGTGACCAAGGAAACGATGTCCACGGCTAACTCTTCCTGAATGAATATCTAAGAAATCCATATCGAGTGCCACATCATCCAAAAGAACTGTCAACGTATGGACTGGACGGATATATTCAAAGGTATTGTTTGCCCAGTGCATACTTACTGGGAAGCTTAAGCTAGCCAATACTTCTGGAATTCCAGCCAAAACTTCCTCAGCTGGTTTTCCAGCTTCATGCTTAGTTACGTAGACATATTCTTCACCTTTGATTTCACGGAATTCGATATCATCTACAGTCAAGCCTTTACCACGGACAAACCCTTGCGCTGCTTTAGAGAAATTTCCTTCTGCATCCAAAGCAATTTTTTTAGAAGGTCCTTTAAAATCTTCAGTCAAATCCGTTTGTTGGTCTGCCAAGCCAAGTACGCGAACAGCCAAACGACGTGGAGTTGAAAAAGTTTGAATTCCTTCGTATGAAAGGCGGTTATTATCCAAAAAGGCTACCATTTTTTCACCTAGTTGTTTTTCACTTGGTGTGACAACGTAGGCTGGTAACTCTTCGAGTCCTAGTTCTACTAATAAGTTTTTTGCCATGTTTTTTCCTTTACAAAATTTCTTCTTTTTGATAGGCACCTTAGGTACTGGGGACGTTGCTAACTAACTTTGTGAGTCTGTGGGGAAATCTTCTGTCTTCTTGACAAAGTTTTCCAACAGTCTCATCAAAGTGGATTTAGTCAACTGATTTTTGAACCTAAAGTTTCAAAAATCCCCAGATATCAGTACGGCGGTGCCTATCCCTTTAGCAAGTCTTCGACTTGCCTCTGAGTGCCATACGGGCTCACTTTGTTCGCCCTTTTTCTATCCTTGTAACTTTTTTATTCTTCCTCTTCTGCTAGGAGTTTGGCGCGTGTGGCTTCGTCAAGAAGTGGGTAGCCGAGTTTTTTGCGTTCTGCTACGAAGGTTTTGGCTACTACACGGGCCAAGTTACGGATACGAGCAATATATCCAGCACGTTCTGTAACTGACACAGCTCCACGAGCGTCAAGCAAGTTGAAGGTATGTGAACATTTCAAAACGTAGTCGTAGGCTGGATGCACAAGACCTAGTTCTAATGCACGTCCAGCTTCTTTTTCAAATTTTTCGAAGTTTTCAAGAAGCATGTCTTGATCTGAAACTTCAAAGCTGTATTTTGAGTGTTCGTATTCTGGTTGAAGGAAGATTTCTCCATATTTAACTCCTGGAGCCCACTCGATATCGTAAACTGAGTCTACCTCTTGGATATAAGAAGCTAAACGTTCTAAACCATAAGTAACCTCAGCTGTAACAGGACCAGTTGCCAAGCCACCGACTTGTTGGAAGTAAGTGAACTGAGTGATTTCCATACCGTCAAGCCACACTTCCCAACCAAGACCTGCAGATCCAGTGGATGGGTTTTCCCAGTTATCTTCAACGAAGCGGATATCGTGTTCCAATGGGTTGATGCCCAATTTTTCCAAAGACTCAAGGTAGAGCTCCTGGATGTTTGATGGAGATGGTTTCATGACCACTTGGAATTGGTGGTGTTGGTAAAGACGGTTAGGATTTTCCCCGTAACGACCGTCAGCTGGACGACGTGATGGCTCTACATAAGCAGCATTCCATGGCTCAGGTCCGATAGCACGAAGGAAGGTGTAAGGACTCATAGTTCCCGCACCTTTTTCGTTATCATAAGCCTGCATAAGCATACAACCCTGATCATTCCAGTATTGTTGCAAAGTAAGGATAATTTCCTGGAAAGTCAATTTTTTAGACATTATTTACTCCTTTATTATAAATTCTTGCGACCTAGAATACAAAAAGAACCGTGTCTTTGCTCCTAAGTCAAGTGACCTAGGGGCGTCAGAAACGCGGTTCCACCCTAATTTATTACTTCATTATTTTTTAAAATTTACCAAAAGCGCCACACTTATCTCTCAACCACCTGACTCTCACTATCTCAGGCTCGCTTAGGATTTACCAATAAGATATTCTTTCTTGCGTCTATTATATCAAAAAGTAATTAAGAAGTAAAATTTTTTATAAGGAATCTTTACTAAAACATTTAAAATTGCACAAGGTATTGTTTAAGAAATATGCTAAAAACCTCAATCAAAACGATCGAGGTTTTTTTGAAGCTTCATCTTCTATCAAAACTTCTTCTTCCATAGCATTTTTTATTTTTTTGCCCAAAGATAATAACGTTTCTACATCAGAGGGTTTGCTTGTCCCGAGAGGATTCCAAGTAGAAGATGATAAATTTTCATATTCCTTAGACCGAACTCGAAATTTAATGTTATCCCCCTTGGTGCCTATGTCTACATTTAAGGCTCTCGCCCCCAGTTTAGGCTCCTTATTTTTTATCCTACAGAAAATAACTTCTCCTGATACAATCTCCTTTCCATCACACCAAATCCTAATATTTCTTCCAGATAATTCTACGACAAAATTCTTCACTAGACTACCTTGTATTTTTTTAATTAAAAGAAAACTAATACCAAAAAATACTAATACTATCGTATAAAGAAAAAGAGGTTGTGATTTAAAAAAATCATTCAGTTTTAAATAGAATATTGCCAACTGTATTCCCAATACAGGAAGCATGAGGAACATGGGAAAAAGGATACCAATTATTATATCTGATTTTGCTGTTGTCGCTGTAAATTCATATCTTTCCATCAATATCACCTTTATAACATTTCCTTTTTATAGGACATTAATCCCATACTAAGACGGATGCATCAGGGAGTTCAATCTCCCTTTCCCATAGCAAAGATAAATTTTGAACTATTCTAAGGATATTGTACCACTATTCTGCAAAAAATACCTTAGCAAACATAATCTCCTTCCACAGATACATCATCGCTTTATCGAGCGTTGGAGTTTGATTGACATGGTTCTCTAATCAAACTCCAGAACTTTATGATGAAAATCTTATGGAACAACTGGAGACACTTTATAAATTTTCTCTTTTCAATTATAAAGAAAACCGCTAATCCTAAGAATAGCGGTTTAATCATGTTTTTAAGCTACAAATGTAGTCGCTCTATTATTTAAGAGTAACTGAAGCTCCAGCTTCTTCCAATTTAGCTTTGATTTCTTCAGCTTCTGCAGCTGCAACGCCTTCTTTGATGACACCTGGTGCACCATCAACAAGTTCTTTAGCTTCTTTAAGACCAAGACCTGTGATTTCACGTACAACTTTGATAACGCCGACTTTCTTGTCGCCTGCAGCTGTCAATTCAACGTCAAATGAATCTTTAGCAGCTTCTTCAGCACCACCAGCAGCAGCTACAGCTACAGGAGCAGCTGCAGTTACACCAAATTCTTCTTCGATAGCTTTTACAAGGTCGTTCAATTCAAGGATTGAAGCTTCTTTAATTTCAGCAATAATGTTTTCAATGTTCAATGCCATTGTTATTTCCTCCAAATAAGTTTTAAAATTAGTTTTTTATTTTTTTCGTAGCTAGGCTACGCTGCGTAGCTTAAGATTAAGCTGCGTCTTCTTTGCTTTCTGCAACCGCTTTGACTGCAAGAGCAACGTTGCGCACTGGCGCTTGAAGTACAGAAAGGAGCATAGAAAGAAGTCCTTCGCGGTTTGGAAGAGTTGCAAGAGCAACGATCTCTTCTTTTGATGCGACAGCGCCTTCGATTGCACCACCCTTGATTTCAAGTGCGTCAGCAGTTTTAGCAAAGTCGTTCAAGATTTTCGCTGGTGCGATAACATCTTCGTTAGAAAATGCTACAGCAGATGGTCCAACAAAAACAGATGCCAATTCTCCAAGTCCAGCTTGTTCAGCTGCACGACGTAAGATTGAGTTTTTGATAACTTTGTACTCAACTTCGCTTCCACGAAGCTCACGACGAAGAACTGTATCTTGTTCAACTGTCAAACCACGAGCGTCTACAACGACGATTGATGCAGCAGCTTTCATTTTCTCAGCTACTACGTCAACTAGTTCCGCTTTTTTAGCAATAATTGCTTCACTCATTAGTGTGTTCACCTCCGTAATTATTTTGCTTGGGGAATTTTTCCAAAAGAAAAACGCGCCCAAACCTAGACACGAAAGTACAATACGCTTCTTTTTAAATGATACGTTTTGTCCTCGGTAGGATATTTATGAGTCGAGCTCCCCTACTGTCTTAGGCAGTTTTTTCAAACCGTTTATAAGTATACCACACTACTTTGATTAGTGCAAGAGTTTTTTCTTATTTTTTTAAAATTTTATTGATTCTTTTTAGCATTCTTTTTCCTCATTTAAAAAATCTTCTCTAAAATCAATTTTGCTTCTTGACTTGCTTGATTTTTTATTGTACTATACAACTGTATATACAGATAAAAAGGAGTTATTATGAATACACAAAAGAAAACACAATTCATGACCTTGACCGCATTACTGACAGCTATCGCTATTTTGATTCCTTTGGTGATGCCCTTTAAAATTGTCATTCCTCCCGCTTCCTACACTCTAGGAAGTCACGTTGCTATTTTTATCGCTATGTTTATTTCTCCCTGGATGGCTATCTTTGTCATTATAGCTTCTAGTTTAGGATTTCTCATGGCTGGATATCCGATTGTTATCGTACTTCGTGCATTTTCCCATATCTTTTTTGGAAGTCTGGGTGCTTTCTATCTTCAAAAACATCCTCAAACCTTGGACAATAAGAAATCTTCATTGATTTTTAACTTTGTACTTGGCTTGGTTCATGCTATTGCTGAGGTTTTTGCATGTATTATCTTTTATGCAGGAACTGGAACCAATGTAGAAAATATGTTTTATGTCCTATTTGTCCTGGTTGGTATTGGTACAATTATTCATAGTATGGTAGACTATTACTTAGCCTTAGCTGTTTATAAAGCATTAAAAAAACGCCATTAAGAAAGAGACTATGACAAAAAATAGAAAAGAAACCCTTTTACAACTCTTAAAAGAAGCTCAAAAACCTCTAAACGGAAAAAGCTTAGCAGACCGTTTTCATGTAACTCGCCAGATTATTGTTCAGGACATTGCTGTTCTTCGTGCAGACGGTGCTCCTATCTTATCAACCAATCGTGGCTATATTTATAAAGAAAGCAAAACCAATCCGTATGTTCACAAGCTGTTTAAAGTAAAGCACGAGATGGAAGAAATCGGACAAGAACTTCTAGCTATCGTCGATAATGGGGGACGTGTTCAGAATACCTTGATTGATCATCCAGTTTATGGAGAAATTGAAACCTTGCTCAAACTCTCTTGTCGCCGTGACGTTCAGCATTTTTTAGAGCAAGTTGAACGGTCTGACTTTAGACCACTTTCTGAATTAACAGATGGCGTTCATTATCACCTAGTCGAAGCTGAAAACGAACAAGACCTCCTCTATATCGAGAAGGCCCTGGACAAGTTAGGTTATTTAGTAAAGGATTAGAAGGTTTTCTTTTCCCATCCATCTTCTGTACGGTGACGGTAGAAAAATTCTGACTTATCAGGAGCTTCCATCATCTCCATCAAAGGTAACATATCATAGGCCAGATCCAAGTTGGGAATCTGGTCTTTTTGTATCCAAGAAACTTCTCCTTCATCTGAAGAGCGAAGAGTACCAGAGAACTCAGTCGCCTTATAACAAAAGACAATATAGCGTTCACCCGAATCTAAAGGCCAATTTTTAATGCCGACCAGTTGAGGATTTTTAATCGTCAGACCTGTTTCCTCGTATATTTCACGAATAACAGATTCTGCAAAAGCCTCTCCATTTTCAACATGTCCCCCTGGGAAGGCATAACCAGACCAGCGATTGGTTTCAGGAGTGCGGTACTGCATAACCACGCGCTGAGTTTCGAGGTCTTCAATCAGACAAATGTTTGTTAAAATCGTTAATTGGGAACGGGACATAAATTTACTCGCTTTCTAATGTTTAATTTTTTTCTACATACTTAACTTTAGATTTCATAATCAAAGGATTAACTAAGTCATGATATTCATGAATTTCATGGAGTAAGAATCCTCTGATGATTCTGATTTCCTTATCTTTACTATTCATCTGATAATCTATATTGATAGGCATAGACGAATCTGGAACCACAGATAAAACAAAGAAAATCACAAACCAGATTATGAGAGCAAAGAATCCGCTGAGAGCTTGAAAAATCAAATGATGCCATTGAAAGATTCTTGTTTTATAAAAGATGGTCCATGGATGGATAAATAGGGTTAAACAGAGACCAAAAAACCAGATATTCCACAAAACTGGGGTAAAAGCTAAGCCAAACAATCCTAAGATAAAATGAATCAAGGCGAATACCAGGAACAGAAGGTAAATTACCCTAAATATAGTTAGATGTTTTATCATGATTGACTCCTTTTCTTTTCAATATACTTCATTACTAGAGTTATAATAGATGCCAAACTGAAAAAGATCAGATAAGTTGCAATTGGAAACCAGATGTAGCGGTGATCTAGGGATAAGAGAGAAGGCAAAACTTTGTGAGTCCGTGTTCTAATTCTCATTGTCAAGTGAATTATAAAAAAGAAACTATTGATATAAAGAAACGGTTCCAGATAATCTTTAAAATTTTTCTTAGTTGAACAAATTTCTCGCAAATAATAAGCGTACATCCTACCGAATATAAAGAATATATTAAGAAAAAGCGGAAACATGTAGTCCATATGTTTATAATGACTTGGAAGGGGGATAAACTGACTTAAAACAATACTTACTATCCCTACTAAGACTAGGTAAACTGTAAAATCCACTAAGAAGGCCAATAGCTTGTGAGATTCTAACCACAGATTGAATTTCTCTACCCTGGATAATTTCTTTTTCCTTTTTAATTTTCTTTTATGATTTTTCATTTGAATGAATTTTCCCCATTTCCTTTTGTCCTCTTTTCTTTTCAATATAATTCATTACTAGAGTTATAATAGATGCCAAACTGAAAAAGATCAGATAAGTTGCAATAGGAAACCAGATGTAGCGGTGGTCTAGGGATAATAGAGAAGGCAAAATTCCTTTACTATTTTTCCCACCAATCCCAATAAAGAGATGAACTATTAAACCGATACTATTAAGATAGATAAATAAATCTGCATATCTTTTTATCGTCATTCTTGTCCTAGTCAAGTCTAGGAACCAATAGTCAAATAATCGATACACCAGACAGAAAATATTTATATATATTGGAAAACTATAGTTGATATCTCTGTAGGGCAACGGAATAGGAAGGTTTTCGAAAATTAGATTCAGACCTAGTCCTATTGCTAGGATAAGACCAAGGACCAGGAAGAATCCTAATAATTTATGAGAATCCATCCAAAGCCGAAAACTTTCTTTCCTTGGGCGATTCTTTTTTGTATTTGAATTTCTTTGATTATTATTCATTTTTTACTCAAGAGTGGAATTACTCATCCTTCAACAAAATTTTTAAAAAAATGTTAATCTCTAAACTCAACGATAAGGGATCTTTGAACTTTCTATCTCTATATCAGGATCAACAAGTTTCAAGTATGGAGCTATGTAGTCTGGATCATCCACTTTTGGTCCCAATTTTACTTTCGAATATCTTAAAGGCAAAAGATTAATATATACGAACAATCCATAGCGCCCATCATCCATAGGAGTTAAGTGAATGTATTTTCTAAAATCTTCATAGCCAGATTCTTTAAACTTTTTTAAACCTATTTTATGTTCATATGGCTGTCTAGTCGATATTCGTTCCTTTATAAGGGAATCATCAAAATTGATTAAAATACGATACTCACTTTCATATTCATAGTCTGCTACCTTAAAAAGATAAGATATTTTCGCTAAATTACTAGAAATCTCCGAAACTATCTTTCTCTCACCCTTATTCAGCAATTCTGTAATAATTATTTTTAAACTGTGAAGTCTTGTCCCAACGAGAGACTCATCTTCTTTATCATTTTCTAGATAATAAATTTTTACAAATTCTAAAAAATCATGTTCGACAATATTCTGTATATACTCCATGTCATACTCTACAAATGCTCCTTGCGATTCATCTGCATATTCTTTCCACATTGGTAAACTGTCCGATACAGTAGTCAAAGAAGATAAAAATACATTAGAACTTTGATAATCTATTGAACTTCCCTCTAAACCTAAATATTCATACAAAGCTTGACCTTCCATCGGATCGTTAAGCTGCTTTGAATGCGTTAAACGTAAAAAGGGAGGCTCGAATTCTTTGTCGGATTTTGCAGACACAATTAAAAATTTAGTCAAAGTATCAATTTTTGTATAGTGACCATATTTTTCTTGTTTTTTTAAATCGTCAATATCAAGTGTTAAAGTTGCACGAATCTCATCAATCAAAGTATTCGCAACTTTTTTTAGATTTTGTTTAGAATATCCTTCCAAATCATTTGAATTTCTTATATTTATGTTCCCTAATCTCTCCCATTTTTCTAATAGCTTAAAGGCTTGCGTCTTAATGATATCCGATTTATTATATTTCATTATAGATTGAATAATATCTTCATAATAGTTATTTGTATCTAAACTATTAGAATCTATCCATGATAAATAAAATTCTATATACAAGTCTTCCGTATTATTTTTATGATACTCATTGATTGATACTAAATTCTTCAGTTTAAAATTTTCAAAAAATTCTTCACTTATAATATACTCAGCATAGGAAGATTTATTTTTATAGATACTCATAAGATTCTCACTGATATCTTCTAGTGCTAACTGCAAATTACTTGCTTTATAATCAATTTTATATAAAAGGATGAAAATTAAAGAAAGTATGAAGCCTATGATATCTTCATCAATTCCATCATCACTTGATTTTTTCATATAACTTATAGCTTCCGCGTACAAACTATCCTGTTTAAAGAAATCCTGATATACTTTTGTACCTTCAATTTTATCAAAATATTTTATAAGAGAATAAGAATACCAGAAAAAACTTTCTCTTAACAGCTTACTTTCTGGAAAATCCTTAATCTTATCTTTGAGAATTTTTTCTGATTTTTTTAACACTTCCCTATGAGTTGTTATTTCGAATAGTTGATGAAATACAAATAAAATCTCTAAAATTACTGGTAATTTTAATAAACTATCTTTGGGAGATAATTTTAAAAAGTTATTTAAAAGTTTCTTAAGTTCAGATTTTCTTTTCTCTATATCCAATTCTTTCAAACTTTTAATTAGTGAATCAGCATCAATACCTGATTTATAGTCTGATAATATTGTCATATGTCTCCCCCTTCTCAATCCAAAGCCTTCACTTCCAACATCATATCACGGATCTGAGCAGCCAATTCAAAGTCAAGCACTTCAACGGCTTCTTGCATTTGTTTTTCCAGTTTTTTGACGAGTTCTTTGCGTTCTTGTTTATTGAGGCTATTGATATCGACTTCCTTGTCTTCTTCTTTAGCCACAGTTTTTGTGACAGAGATAAGGTCACGGATTTCCTTCTTAATAGTTTGTGGGACAATGCCGTGTTCTTCATTATAGGCCATCTGAATTTTACGACGACGAGCTGTTTCATCGATGGCTTTTTGCATAGACTGAGTCATAGTATCAGCATACATAATCACGTGACCTTCACTATTACGGGCTGCACGACCGATGGTTTGGATAAGACCACGTTCGTTACGGAGGAAGCCTTCCTTATCAGCATCGAGAATGGCAACTAAACTTACTTCAGGTACGTCAATCCCTTCACGAAGGAGATTGATTCCGACCAAGACGTCAAAGACTCCTAAACGCAAATCACGGATAATCTCGGTACGCTCCAGAGTCTTGATATCTGAGTGCATGTATTTGACCTTGATGCCCATTTCCTTAAAGTAATCCGTCAAATCTTCTGCCATTTTCTTGGTCAAGGTTGTGATAAAGGTGCGTTCATTCTTTTCAACACGGGCATTGATTTCACCAAGCAAATCATCAATCTGTCCCATGGTTGGGCGCACTTCCACCTCTGGATCCAAGAGACCTGTTGGACGGATGATTTGCTCAATCACGGTGTCCGTTTGTTCCATCTCATAATCACCAGGTGTCGCTGAAACATAGACAATCTGGTGAACATGACTTTCAAACTCTTCACGACGAAGTGGGCGATTATCCAAGGCAGACGGCAAACGGAAACCGTAATTAACCAACATTTCCTTACGCGAACGGTCGCCATTGTACATTCCCTTGATTTGCCCCATGGTCATGTGGCTCTCATCAATCATAATCAAGAAATCATCAGGGAAGAAATCGAGTAATGTGTAAGGAGGCTCTCCTTCGCTCCGTCCATCCATGTGGCGTGAGTAGTTTTCAACTCCGTTTGTATAGCCCATCTCACGAAGCATCTCGATATCATACTCTGTACGCTGTTTCAAACGCTGGGCTTCAAGGAGCTTACCTTCCTTCTCAAAGATAGCTAACTGCTCCTCCAACTCAGCCTCAATCTTAGCAATAGCTACTTCCATGTGGTCATCATTAGTCACAAAGTGAGTAGCTGGGAAAATCGCCAAATGATCCACTTCGCCCAGAACTTGCCCCGTAAGAGCTTCGACTTCACGAATACGATCAATTTCATCACCGAAAAACTCAACACGAAATGCATGCTCGTCACGAGAGGCTGGGAAAATCTCCACCACATCCCCACGCACACGGAATCTTCCCCGCTGAAAATCAATGTCATTGCGTTCGAACTGAATATCAACCAAGTCATTCAAGAGTTTATCACGAGAGATCTCAAGACCCGGACGCAGACTTACGACGCTATCAGCGTATTCCTTAGGCGAACCCAAACCATAGATACAAGAAACAGATGCTACGATGATAACATCATTACGCTCCAAGAGTGCTGATGTAGCGGAGTGACGAAGTTTATCGATCTCATCGTTGACTGAACTATCTTTTTCGATGTAGGTATCGCTCGATGGAACATAAGCTTCCGGTTGGTAGTAATCATAGTAAGATACGAAGTACTCAACTGCATTTTCTGGGAAAAATTCCTTAAACTCTCCATAGAGCTGACCTGCAAGAGTTTTATTGTGGGCGATGACTAGGGTTGGTTTATTAACTTGAGCAATCACCTGGCTCATGGTATAGGTCTTTCCTGTACCAGTCGCCCCCATCAGGATTTGGGCCTTTTCTCCACCCTCAATGTTATCTACCAACTGCTCAATAGCCTGCGGTTGATCCCCAGACGGTTGGTATTTAGATACGAGTTTAAATTTGTTGTCTGTAATTCTATTGATCATCTCTTTGTCCTCACATATATAGACCTTATTTTACCATAAATCACCAGAATTCTCTGAGTTGGGGAATGAAAGGGAAATACAAGATGTAACAAAATAATCCCGTAAATCAGTACATGTTTAAATGACAATATAATTAAATAGACTCATATTAGAAGTGAAGACTAAACAAGACCCTCGATATTACTTCGAAAGTCTTGTCTTTTATTTGAGACAATGCAATACGTAATAAACATCAACGTCAATGACTTACAGAATTAGTAAAGCTTGTTCATCAGCATCATTTTTATGAGACCACTTTACTACTTAACTTCTTGATTCTTTATCAAAAGGTAAAGAGTTGCTCCAAGTGAAAACACCAATTCAAGAGCATAAACACATAGTTGCAGGTAGGAAGCTCTCCCTAGTATCGTATCCGCAACAATATTATAAAATAGATAACTAGTCATTGGTTCCACTACTCTTTCTATGAAAGGTTGTAACAAAATAGGAAATAGCAACAAAATAGCTAAACTCCCCATTGGACTTTTGAAAAAATAACTTAAAAAGTAAGAAATTAAAAAGTATTGGATGGAACCAATCAAATAGAAACTGAAAATTTCTAAACCGACACTATTTTCGATACTTAAAAAATGAAACCATATATGCAGTACAATGAAATATAAAGTTGATTGTAGTAAGACATCAAATAACTCTACGAACAGAATACTCATTGAACTTAAGATCCTTTTTCCACTCACCAAAAAAACTAATTTTGTTTCGTGTGATTGTAAGTCTACAAATGCATTAACACACCCAATAGCAGCAGAGAACATTGATGTAAAAACAAGAGCTTGCTTTAAAGATAATTCTACAATTCTACCATTGATTGTAACTGGTAACACACTCAACAAACACACAAAAACTATTAGAGGTAAGTGTAAGGCTATCTGAAACTTTACGGGTTTTAAGCTATATTTTTTGACGATAAGACTTCTAAATAGACTTGCCATTCTTCCTCCCCATTCGAATCTTTTCTACAACAATTATGAAAACTAAGAATACGACTCCTTCAACAACTAAAAGAGTAAATCCATACAATTGGCTCGTTTGAGTCCCTTCAATTCGGTCAAATGCAAATGACTTTGCTCCAATCAAAGGCAATAGATTTTCTATTTTAGAGGAAATTCCTCTTAGAATACCTGATAAGCTGATTACCAATAATAAAACGTCTGCAATTAATGCAGTCATTGATTTTTTCGTTACGATTACGAAAAGTAAAGCTAATAAAGTAAGAACGATTGAAAATATCATAACTCTTACCGTGACATCTAAAAACAAAGTAAATTCTAAATAGTTCTTTAAAGTAGAATCTAGAAAAATGAGTAAAACAACAGCATTTACTATCGAAAATATTACAGTAGAAAGTAGTGATAAGACAATCGAACTAGCAATAAAACCAGTAAGTCGAACTTTCCAGTTAGGAATTATTAACTGAGTAAAATAATCATCACCAAATTGATAATGGGTTGAATAAACAAGTGAAACCAGAATTGGCAAGAAAATAACACTTGCTTGGTAGGGTGAAGATAAGAGAGCATCCCTGACTGTATTGACTGGATTCGATGATAACATAGATGGGTCAAGGTTAACCGCCTGTCCATTTCCTTCTACTAAAGCGTTTATCACCTGAATATTTTGAAGTGTAAAAAATATGCTGACTCCCAAAATAAGAAAAAAAGTAATTTTAAAAGTAGGTAAACTACTATATTTATAAAGGTCACTAAAAAAGGAACGCTTTAACATATTATTCACCTTCTTTCCCTTCGAGCGCCTTAAAATATGCTTCCTCAAAAGATCCAAACTGTTTCAAAATGTCTTTGGTAGGACCATCAATAACAATCTTCCCATTAGAAATCCCGACCAAATGATCTACAGTTAATTCTAACTCACTCATATAATGACTTGTCATTAAGACAGTTTTACCTTCACTGACAAAAGATTGTAAAAAATTACGTACCCAGCGTATTCCTTCTGGATCGAGTCCATTGATTGGCTCATCTAAAATTAAAATGTCAGGATTTGCTAATAAGGCTGTTGCTAATCCAAGACGTTGCTTCATACCTAATGAATAGTCCTTTACTTTTTTATTTCTAGCTTCACTTAACCCCACCAAGTCTAAACATTCGTTGCACCTATTTCTGTTAACACCACAAGCCAAGCCAATCCACCGAAGATGCTGGAATCCTGTTCTTGTTGGGTAAGGTTGGCAACTGTCAAGGAATGATCCAACAACACAAAAAGGGTTATCTCCCAATTGAGAGTATTTTTTGCCATTGATCAATGCCATTCCCGTTTGACTATTTTCTAGACCGAGTAAAATTCTGATTAGAGTTGATTTCCCAGAACCATTTGGTCCAATCAATCCAGTGACCTCACCTTTCTTAGCTTTGAAAGTTACATTTTGTAGGACAATTTTATTATTATATTCCTTATGTAGATTTTGAATTGTTATCATTCATTCTTTTTCCCTTCTGACTTTTTGTGAAATTTCACCTTCACTTGGAGCAAGTATATCAGGAGAATATCAGTAAAAAATCAGAATAAATATTTTTATAATTATTTTTTCATTTCTAACAAATTACTTTCTATGTTTGCTATAATATACACAAGTAATTGGAGGGATTATGAAGTATAAAATTTTAGCAATTGACGATGATGAAAAAATCTTACGATTAATTGGAAATGCATTAGAAGCAAACAACTTTAACGTAGAAACTCGGTCAAATATAGAAGAGATCGATATTTGTGACTTTACTGGATTCGATCTGATTTTACTTGATGTCATGATGCCTATTTCTGGTTTAGAGATTTGTCGCTCCATTCGTTCACAAATTACTACTCCAATCCTGTTTCTAACCGCTAAAGATTTTGAAGAAGATTTACTAGAGGGAATACAAGCTGGAGCAGATGATTACATCACAAAACCATTTAGCATAAAAGAATTGATTGCAAGAATTCAAATGCATCTTCGCAGAGATGAAAGATTGTGCCAAACTTCTAAAAAAGAATTGATTTCAGATATAACTTTTTATCGAGATAGTCAAGAAGTTTATTATCAATCAAAGAGCATTTCTCTAACTAAGCGAGAATTTGATTTACTTTACCTTTTAGCTAAAAATGAGAACCGAATATTTAGCGCAGAGGAACTTTACGATTACCTCTATCCTGTAAGCTCTGATGTACAGCTACGTTCAATCACCGAATACATCTATCAAATCAGACAAAAATTTAAGGATCATCAAATTGATCCTATCAAAACGGTTTGGGGAGGAGGATACAAATGGCAAAAGAAATGACAATCAAACAACTCATTCAGCATACCTACCTTAAAATCATTTGGCAATTTCTTCTATGCCTTATACTTTTTTACATAGTTCCCGCTCTTCTATCTTCTGTATCTGGAATCAATGAGAAAAATGCCAATCTCTTTGCTTTATTTTTTAGCGTCAGTTCTTGGATTTATCTTTGCATCATTTTAATTCTTATCATTGTAACAAATATTCGACAATTATTAACCAAGATTCAAAAAGAAATGAACATGGTTTATCATAGTGGTCTATATTTCAACAAAAATGATCATCAGCATTTTCAGATTAAAGAATTTATTGAAACAAATGATCTGATCGAAAAAATGCAATCTGATATAAAAAATAGGATTGAAAATGAAAAAGAACAAAAAAAAGAACTCATGTTTCAAGTATCTAGCGCTGCACATGATCTTCGAACTCCTCTAACTGTCATCAGAGGAAATGCTGAATTCCTACAATCTACCAAACAAACACCCCAAGTAATGGAATGTCTAAAAGATCTGGAGCAAGCAAGTATTCAGTTAAATGAGTATTTCAACCACTTCATCCAATACTCCAAAACTTTTTATGACCATGATATTCAACTTGAAAACATATCAATTAAACAAGTAACTCATCAATTAAAGGAACATATCACACCTTTACTTCCTAGAAATACACACTTTGTTTTTACAAATACAGTAAATCCATCAACACAAATTGCAATTCATTCCAATCTATTTTTCCGAGCAATCACAAATATTATTAACAATGCCTTACAACATCAAAAAGAGAATGATGCACAAATCCACCTAACAATTTCACAAGAAAAGAGTCAATTAGTTCTAACTATATGGAATAACCAATCTAGTTTTTCAAAAAACATATTACAAAATGCTGGAAATCTTTTCTATAAAGATGACCAAGCAAGAACCCCCTCTCAAGAAAGTCACTATGGACTTGGTTTATCTTTCGTCAAGCGCGTCATGAAACTTCATAATGGAACTATGCACTTAGAAAATAGTAATCATGGTGCACAAGTCAATCTAATCATTCCCATTATATAGAACAAGCCGAACTCATCAACATGTGTTCGGCTTTTCTTCCTTTTTATATCAAAAAATCAGTATCATAAGATTTTTATGTCACATCTTCTTACATAAAAACACTAAATATTTGCCAACTTTTTTAGTTTCTGCTATAATGGGTAAATATTCTAAAAAGGAGACTAAACATGAAGAAAAAAATCCTTGCATTTTTATTATTTTTATTTCCCTTATTCTCTCTAGGCTATGCTAATGCGGACACTATCAAGATTGTTAGTGATACTGCTTATGCACCCTTTGAGTTTAAAGATACAGACCAGACTTATAAAGGAATTGATGTTGACATCATCAATAAAGTCGCTGAGATAAAAGGATGGAATATCCAAATGTCTTATCCAGGCTTTGATGCTGCTGTCAATGCAGTCCAAGCAGGACAAGCAGATGCGATTATGGCTGGTATGACAAAAACCAAAGAACGTGAAAACGTCTTTACCATGTCTGATACTTACTATGATACAAAAGTTGTCATCGCAACGACTAAGTCTAACAAAATCACTAAGTATGAAGAACTCAGTGGTAAAACTGTTGGTGTTAAAAACGGTACTGCAGCACAACGTTTCCTAGAAAGCATCAAAGATAAATATGGTTTCACTATCAAAACCTTTGATACTGGCGATTTGATGAATAACAGTCTCAGTACAGGTGCTGTAAATGCCATCATGGATGACAAACCAGTTATCGAGTACGCTATTAACCAAGGGCAAGATCTCAGTATCAACATGGACGGAGAAGCCGTTGGAAGCTTTGCTTTCGGTGTTAAAAAAGGCAGCAAGTACGAATACCTAGTTACAGAATTTAACGAAGCTTTAGCTCAGATGAAAAAAGATGGTAGCTTGGACAAAATTATCAATAAATGGACAAACTCTTCTAAAACTAGTTCACAAGTGACTTCTCTCACTTCTACTACAAGCGCAGGTCAAAAAGCTACTCCAGTTAAATCAAAATACGTTATCGCTAGTGATTCTTCATTTGCACCATTTGTCTTCCAGAACTCAAGCAACCAGTACACTGGTATTGATATGGACTTAATCAAGGCCATTGCCAAAGATCAAGGTTTTGAAATCGAAATCACTAACCCAGGATTTGACGCTGCTATTAACGCAGTTCAATCTGGTCAAGCTGATGGTATGATTGCTGGTATGTCTGTTACAGACGCTCGTAAAGAAACCTTTGATTTCTCTGATTCTTACTATACAGCTAATACTATTCTTGGAGTTAAGGAATCAAGTACCATTTCTTCTTATGAAGATCTGAATGGTAAAACCGTTGGTGTTAAAAATGGTACTGCTTCTCAAACCTTCCTAACTGAAAATCAAAGCAAATATGGTTATAAAATTAAAACCTTTGCAGACGGTTCATCTATGTATGACAGCTTGAACACTGGTTCAATTGACGCTGTGATGGATGACGAACCAGTTCTTAAATACTCTATCAGTCAAGGTCAAAAATTAAAAGCACCAATTGAAGGTACTCCAATCGGTGAAACTGCTTTTGCAGTTAAAAAGGGAAGCAATCCAGAATTGATTGAAATGTTCAACAACGGTCTTGCAAATCTTAAAGCAAGTGGTGAATTCCAAAAGATTCTTGATAAATACCTTGCAACTGATTCAACAAGTGAATCATCAACTGTTGACGAAACTACTATCTGGGGCTTGTTGAAAAACAACTACAAACAACTCCTAAGTGGACTTGGAATTACCCTTTCTCTAGCTTTGATTTCCTTTGCAATTGCGATTGTTATCGGGATTATCTTTGGTATGTTCAGCGTTAGTCCTTATAAATCACTTCGTCTTATTTCAGAAATCTTTGTCGATGTGATTCGTGGTATTCCACTGATGATTCTTGCTGCCTTTATCTTCTGGGGAATTCCTAACTTTATCGAATCTCTTACAGGCCAACAGAGTCCAATCAATGACTTTGTCGCTGGTACAATCGCACTCTCCCTAAACTCAGCTGCCTACATCGCTGAAATTGTTCGTGGTGGTATTAAGGCTGTTCCTATCGGACAAATGGAAGCTAGTCGAAGCCTTGGTATCTCTTACAGTAAAACCATGCGTAAGATTGTCTTGCCACAAGCAACCAAACTCATGCTTCCAAACTTCGTCAACCAATTTGTCATCGCTCTTAAAGATACAACTATCGTATCTGCAATCGGGCTAGTAGAACTCTTCCAGACTGGTAAGATTATCATTGCTCGTAACTACCAAAGTTTCAAAATGTATGCAATTCTCGCAGTCTTCTATCTTGTGATTATCACTCTTCTTACTAGACTTGCAAAACGCTTAGAAAAGAGGATTCAATAATGGCTAAATTAAAAATCGATGTCGATAATTTACATAAACAATATGGTAAAAACAAAGTCCTTAAAGGAATCTCAGCAAAATTCTATGAAGGAGATGTTGTTTGTATCATTGGACCTTCTGGTTCAGGTAAATCAACTTTCTTGCGTAGCTTGAATCTCCTTGAGGAAGGTACAAAAGGTCATATCACGGTTAATGGTTATGATTTGACGGATAAAGCAACCAACGTGGACCATGTTCGTGAAAATGTCGGAATGGTGTTCCAGCACTTCAATCTTTTCCCACACATGACGGTATTGGAAAATATCACTTTCGCACCAGTAGAGCATAAGTTGATGACTAAGGCCGAAGCTGAAAAATTGGGAATGGAACTTCTTGAAAAAGTTGGACTCGCTGATAAGGCTAATGCAAATCCTGAAAGCCTATCAGGTGGTCAAAAACAGCGTGTGGCTATTGCTCGCGGTCTAGCCATGAACCCTGATATCATGCTCTTTGACGAACCAACTTCTGCCCTTGACCCTGAGATGGTCGGTGACGTTCTTAACGTTATGAAGGAATTGGCTGAACAAGGTATGACTATGATCATCGTAACCCACGAAATGGGATTCGCCCGCAAGGTTGCCAATCGAGTTATCTTTACTGCAGATGGTGAATTCCTTGAGGACGGTACACCTGACCAAATCTTTGATAACCCACAACATCCGCGTCTTAAAGAATTTTTAGACAAGGTTCTAAACGCCTAGAAGAGATTGGGCAAAAAGTCTTTATAATCAAAAAAACGCATTGTATCAGGTATTAAAAACTTGATATTATGCGTTTTATTGTGGGAAAATTTACTTCGGTTGCTCCTAATACTCAATGAAAATCAAAGAGCAAACTAGGAAGCTAGCCGCAGGTTGCTCAAAGCA
>NZ_JUOS01000067.1 GCF_001075875.1 Streptococcus oralis | reverse complement strand
TGGAGGCGTTACTGGACCTGGAGGCGTTACTGGACCTGGAGGTGTTACTGGACCTGGAGGTGTTACTGGACCTGGAGGCACTGGTGGTTGATAAGTGTTAATCAAGACTAGGTTCGTTTCGTTTTCTCGAACTGTTTTTGATACATATCCCTCAGGAACATTGACTTCACTAATTGTATAGCTAATCATTTTTCCTGCTATATATTTCGGAAGATTTGTAAAAGTATGAGTCCAATTATTATCTTCGTTTAAAATAACTTCTTGCCCTACTTTACTTCCATCAGCATGGAGTTGTACCTTAATGCTATTTGGGCGTTTTTCTGCTTTATTATCAGCATCATCCCATATTTTCTTACCTTTTATACTTGTAGTTCCTCGGTAAATATTGGTAAATGTAGTTTCCTCTTCACCGTAAGACACTGTTCCCATTTTGATACCATCATCATCCGTTACTGTTACAGTAACCTTTAGTTCATGGCTATCATAATCGTAATTATCAGTGCTTTCAGGAAGAACTTCACGAATGATATAGTTGTAAACTCCTTCTTTTTTATACTTAATAGCATTGAAGGTTACACTTCCATCTTCAGCATTTTTTACAATTTGAAGAGGTTCACTAGGGTTTGCAGCATCATAAAGTGCAAAGTTAAACTGATCTTTTTCTAGTGTTTTCCCTTTTAAAGTTTTGTGAGCCTTTAAGATAACTGTTTCTGATTTTTCAGCGTTACCAAAACCTGATCCTGACTCTAGACGGACTTCACGTACCATACTACGTGTCTTAAAATTTGTGGCAGACCATGCCAAATTATTCGATACTAATGAACCTGCAGGAACTCCATCTGGTAATTTAGTAGAGTATTCAATATACATTGCCCAATGATAGTTATCTCCAAATGGAATCGTAAAGCCTGTGATTCCTCCTTGAGCATTTTTAGTGAATACTGCCTTGTTTGAAAAGTTATCTGATGGCTCTAACGTGAGAATATGAGCCTCATTACGAATTTTTGTAGGTTGTGTATCATAACGAACAGCTCTAAATGATTCAGGAATTAAGGTTTGTCCATTACCAAAAGTATCCGTAATTGTCATCCCACGAATCATATCTTGATTGGCATTCAAGAGAATACGCCACTTAATAATACTTGGATCTGTATCATCTTGATAACCGTATTTCATCTCATAGTCGCCTGCTTCACCACTATCTTGTTTGTACTTGAAGCTATAAGTCTTATGACCAATGGTAACAGTAACTGGTTGACTCTCCTTAACGACTTCTCGATTAATCGTTAAATTAAACTGTAAAGAAAGCTCTTTATTCTCAGGTCTCTTAGAAAAATAATCTGTAAAAGTTACCGTAACTTTTCCTGTACTAGGATCTGTATGAGCAACACCAACCTTCGTACCCTTACTATTTATAACGTCAAAGGTCAAATTTGTAATCAATCTGAGCTCTCTAGGAATATCTAAAATCAATTGATCATTCTCAGAGATATTCTGATTATCTGGAAAAGTTAATTGATAAGTTGCGATTAAACGTTCCCCAGCAATAACTTCCACATCATCACTCAATTCAAGGCCAGATCTCTCATGAATAATCTTAGTATCAAGATTATAACCCGTCACCGAATCCGCTTGAACTGTTTTTGATAATTTAACTATTGATAAGCCTATTAGCAAAAACATTAAAAAAAATGTTAAACATTTAGACAATTTATGCTTCATAATAACCTCCTTTACGATTAGAAAACATTTGATTATCCAATCAAATTATACCATACTTATTTAAAAATTGTACAATTACTGACTATTTGTTTAATTAATTTTAAAGATTTATACTTATTCAAAGTTTTCGTTTTCTTAAATAAATTATAAAAACAAAAAGAGAGGTATTAACCTCTCTTCTTGCGATTACATACACTTATTTAATAAATGTATAACCAACTTTAGAATATCTTTTGTTTAGATACTCAAAGATAAATCTTGATTCGTTCTAGAAACCTAGAAACATTAAGCTTCATCTTCTTTTTTGCGTTTTGCAACCAAACCTAGACCTACCAGACCAAGTGCAGCACCAAGTGCAACAAGTTCAGATTTAGATTGTTCACCAGTGTTTGGCAACTCAGGACCTTTAGGTTTTTCTGGTGTTGGTGGTGTTACTGGTGTTGGTGGTGTTGGCGGTGTTGGCGGTGTTGGCGGTGTTGGCGGTGTTGGCGGTGTTGGTGGTGTTGGTGGTGTTGGCGGTGTTGGTGGTGTTGGTGGTGTTGGTGGTATTACCTTGTTATTAAACTCAGTATCTTCAGGCATTTGTGAAGTAAGAGTCAACACTTTACCATCCTTAGTTACAGTAACTCCAACAGTCGCTACCATCTTATCGTACTCAACTCCAGCCTCTGTACCTTTCACTTCTTCTACATGATAAATATAAGTACCTTCTTGACCACGTTTGAATTCAAGAGCTGAGAACTTGATCTTACCTTCAGCATCATTGCTTACGGTTTCAATCACGTTACCATCTTTGTCTTTCAATACGAAGCTGAATTCACCAGCTTTCAACGCACGACCTTCCAATTTCTTCGTGAAGTTGAATTCAACTTTCACTGGAATATTAACAACACGTTTTTCAGTTGGTTTTTCTGGTTTTTCAACTGATTTCTTAGTTGGATCATATTGGTGAACAATTTGAGAAGCTGTATTTTCAATATCTACACCTTCTTTAGCGGTTCCCTTGATACGTGCTGGAATATCAAACTTGTAGTAACGTCCAAATGCTAATTTAGCAGTGTCGATTACTTGAGTATTTTCAGCATCTCCAAGAGACTTAGTCAAGTCAGCCCTAGATGTAGCAGTAATGACCCCATCCACAATTGAGATATCAAACTTAGCTGTGACATCATCACCAGTTACTGAATCATAAGCTTTAATATCAGCTACATTAACATCCAAGTTTTCGCTGTCATATTTATCTGTAATACCAACAGATTGAATATTGTGAGCTTCTGTGAATTTAGTTGTATCCAACCATACTTGGTAAACAACCTTATCCCCTTTATGGAGTGTTTGAGTATTGATATTTTGCTTTTCATTATTATCAACTTTGTCCACATATGGATCATTGTTGGTATCTGCTACTTTATCAGTCAACTCTTTATCATCATCAAGAAGTTTATTTCCAGTGATATCAAATTTCTCTTCATTAAGAATATATTTCTCTGGATTGAACTCAGGAGTTTCTGGAGGTGTTACTACGTTGTTGAACTCTTTATCAGCGATATCGCCAACAGTTGCTACAAGAACTTTAGCTGTTCCGTCGTGTTTCACAGTGACTGTTACATTCGCTTTCATGGTATCGTATGTAACGGTTGCGTCTGTTCCAGCTACTTCT